>JAPSJG010000262.1 GCA_031178305.1 Sinorhizobium sp. | reverse complement strand
GTCCAGAAGAAGGGGCCGACGATACTGATCGAGGCAGCGCCGATGATGCCGGTATAGAAGAAGCTCGTCATCGCCGAATCGTCACGGCTGGCGAGCCGAGTCGCGATCACATAGACAGCGAACATCATCGCACCCGCCAGCGGCAGCAGAAAGCCCATGTCAAACCCTCCCTCGCCGGGTTTCAGGATCAGCAGCACGCCGAGGAGGCCGATGCCGATCGCGCTCCAGCGCCGCCATCCGACGCGCTCGCCGAGCAGCGGCATCGACAGGAGCGCAACGAAGATCGGGGTTGCCGCGAGGATCGCCTGCGAGAGCGCAAGCCCGACGACGGTGAATGCGGTGATGATCACCACGATCTGCGCCGGCAGCAGCGTGCCGCGCAGCAATTGCAGCGCCGGTCTCTTCGTTACCGCCGTAACGGCGAGGCCGCCCGGCGCCCGCGACGCCAGGAAGGCGGCGAAGGTGGCGAAGGCCCAATAACGGATCATCGCGACGAAGACGGGCGGGTAGATGGCGCCGAGGTGCTTCGAGATTCCATCCTGAATCGAGAAGATGACGATCGCCGCAAGTGCGAAGACGTAACCGTTTGCCCTTAATCTCATGCGTTGCCGATACACGCGCCTGGAGGCCGCGGCCACTTCTTTTATCAAGCCCTGGCGTTTGCCGCGCCGGGCCGCGCACTTGATACAAAAAAGACCCCGAGCCGGGAGGAGGTGGCATCGGGGTCTTTAAACTGGGCCGGTTCCTGGGAGGAGGAGTGAACCGACCGGTTATCGAGCGCCGCGGGAGGAGGTGCAGCGCTTCGACAAGCAGGAATGTAAATCATTCCGACTGATTTAACAGTGCCAATGTTGCATCGCAGCATTGCACCGGACGCAAATCGGAACGTCTCATCAACTCCGCGGGGCCGGGATGGTTCCCTCATGCGAGCCATTGACGTTTGGCAGTGCACATTTTGTTGTCGGTCAAAAGGCGAGGCGGAAGGCACAACATCTTGAACGCGCGGCCCTTTTCACAGGCCGGTTCTTAACTCCCCCTTAAATTGCCGTATTTAGAGTTCACCGGATCGGCGCGAGCAGGCGGGAACGAGTCGGCGCGGCCCGCCCATTCCACCTCCAAACCTATCAGAATCGATCGCGGCGGCTCTCTCTAGCGCGCAATCATCGTGGCCCAGGAGACGTATCCTTCCGATATGGCGAGCAGAAGATCAGGACAACGGATCGAACCTTCCTTCGGCGACGACGATGACGACGGGCTGCGCGTCGACCCAAGCGAACGTATGAGCGGCGGCAGCAGGCCGAAGCGTACCCGCTCGCCGGAAAAGAACCGCCGGAAGACGCGTGCCCGGCGTGGCGGCTCCGGGGGGGGCTTTTTCACGCTTGTGCGGCGCCTTTTCTACTGGTGCATCGTCCTCGGCATCTGGGGTGCGATCGGCGTCGGCGGGCTGGTGCTCTATTATGGCGCACGCATGCCGAGCGCGACGAGCTGGTCGATCCCAGAGCGCCCGCCGAACGTCAAGATCCTCGCGGTCAATGGCGACATCATCGCCAATCGCGGCGCGACCGGCGGTGAGGCACTCGCGCTCGAGGACATGTCCCCCTATATTCCGCAGGCGGTGATCGCCATCGAGGACCGGCGCTTCTATTCGCATTTCGGCGTCGATCCCCTCGGGCTTGCGCGCGCCATGCTGGCGAACCTCATGAGCGGCCGAATGGTGCAGGGTGGCTCGACGCTGACGCAGCAGCTCGCCAAGAACCTGTTCCTTTCACCGGAGCGGACACTCGAGCGGAAGGTGCAGGAGGTGCTGCTCGCTTTCTGGCTCGAGCAGAAATACACGAAGGACCAGATCCTCGCGATGTATCTCAATCGCGTCTTCTTCGGCTCGAACGCCTATGGCGTCGAGGCGGCGTCGCGACGCTACTTCAACAAGTCGGCACGGGACGTCAATCTCGGCGAGGCGGCCCTGCTTGCCGGCCTCCTGAAGGCGCCTTCGCGGCTCTCGCCGGCGCGCAACCCGGAGGCGGCCGAGGAGCGGGCGCAGGTGGTGCTCGGCGCGATGCGCGAGGAAGGCTACGTCACCGACGCCGAGATCAAGACGGCGATGTCGCAGACGCCGACCCGGGCGAAAAGCTTCTGGTCGGGGGCGGAGTATTACGTCGCCGACATGGTGATGGACCAGCTTCCCGGCATGATCGGCGAAATCAAGCAGGACCTGATTGTCGACACGACCATCGACCTGACGCTGGAAAAGAAGGCCGAGGAGGTGATCGCCGAGACGCTCGAAGAGGAAGGCGGCAAGCTCAACGCCTCGCAGGCGGCCCTCGTCTCGATCGATGGCACCGGCGCGATCCGGGCGCTCGTCGGCGGCAGGGACTATGCCGAAAGCCAGTTCGACCGCGCCTCCAGGGCGAAGCGCCAGCCGGGTTCCGCCTTCAAGCCTTTCGTCTATGCGGCCGCGCTCGAAATCGGCCGCTCGCCGATGTCGGTGCGCAACGATGCGCCGGTCAGGATCGGCAACTGGACGCCGGAGAACTACGACCAGAAATACCGCGGCGAGGTGACGCTCGCCGATGCGCTCGCCAATTCGCTGAACACGATCGCCGCCCAGCTCGTCATGGAAGTGGGGCCGCAAAACGTGGTCAAACTCGCGCATCGCCTCGGGATCGATTCGGACATGCAGGCGAACGCCTCGATCGCACTTGGAACCTCGGAAGTGAACCTGGTCGAGCTCACTTCGGCCTATGCGCCCTTCATGAACGGCGGTTTCAAGGCGACGCCGCACGTCATCCGACGCATCTCGACCGCCGACGGCACGGTGCTTTACGAGAACACCTACGACAATCCGCCTCGCGTCCTCGACCCGGCGATCGTCAGCGAAATGAACCGGATGATGGTAGGCGTGCTGACGAATGGCACGGGCAAGAAGGCGCGCCTTCCCGACTGGGAGGCGGCCGGTAAGACCGGTACGACGCAATCGTTCCGCGACGCGCTTTTCGTCGGCTACACCTCCAACCTGACGACCGGCGTCTGGTTCGGCAATGACGACGGAAAATCGATGAAAAAGGTGACGGGCGGCGGTCTGCCGGCTAAGGCCTGGCATGACTTCATGGTCGCCGCACATGAGGGACTCTCGCCCTCGCCGCTCTTCGGCACGACGGGCGTTGAGCCGGTCTTCGACGAGGGCGTCGCCGGCGGCGAAACGCTTCCTGACGGCATTTCTGGCGGTGATCCCGGGGCCTTCCCCGAGCCGCCGCTCGCCGCCGGAGCGGTTGCAGCCGACCAGACCCGCCCGGCAGGAGAGCCCATGGGCGGCAGTCCGGTCCCGCCGGCGGGAGTCGGCGAGACGAGCGGGTCGACCCGACGTACCACGCTTTTTGAGCTTTTGACCGGTGGGTGAACCATCGATCGTCCCTCCACCTGGCCGAGGACGGGAACTGCGGCCTCAAAACGGGGTTTTGCCTCAGTGTCAAAGGTGGCTTGCATTTGCCGCCGCTCCCCCCGCAGAATGCCTTGCAGTCCGAAACGCCGGTCCTTATATACGCCGCATCGACGCAGCCCGCGGCTGCGCTGAACTTCAATGACCATCCCGTTAGGGGCTGTCCCATGAATGCCTGACCGGGGTTCCGACAGTCCGCTGCAAGGAGAGAACGACATGGCTAGAGTTATTGGTATCGACCTCGGAACGACGAACTCCTGCGTCGCCGTCATGGATGGCAAGGACGCAAAGGTGATCGAGAACGCGGAAGGCGCGCGCACGACCCCTTCCATGGTGGCCTTCACCGATGACGGCGAGCGTCTCGTCGGCCAGCCGGCCAAGCGCCAGGCAGTCACCAATCCGGAAAACACCCTTTTCGCGATCAAGCGCCTGATCGGCCGCACCTTCGAGGACCCGACGACCCAGAAGGACAAGGGGATGGTCCCCTATAAGATCACTCGTGCGGACAATGGCGACGCCTGGGTCGAGGCGCACGGCAAGCAGTACTCCCCATCGCAGATCTCCGCCATGATCCTTCAGAAGATGAAGGAAACCGCCGAATCCTACCTTGGTGAAAAGGTCGAAAAGGCCGTCATCACCGTTCCGGCCTACTTCAACGACGCCCAGCGCCAGGCCACCAAGGACGCCGGCAAGATCGCCGGGCTCGAAGTGCTGCGCATCATCAACGAGCCGACCGCGGCGGCCCTCGCTTACGGCCTCGACAAGAAGGAAGGCAAGACGATCGCGGTCTACGACCTGGGCGGCGGCACCTTCGACATCTCGGTGCTCGAGATCGGCGACGGCGTCTTCGAGGTGAAATCGACCAATGGCGACACCTTCCTTGGCGGTGAAGACTTCGACATGCGTCTCGTCGAATACCTCGCAGCCGAGTTCAAGAGGGAGCAGGGGATCGACCTCAGAAACGACAAGCTCGCGCTGCAGCGTCTGAAGGAAGCTGCCGAAAAGGCGAAGATCGAGCTGTCGTCCTCGCAGCAGACCGAAATCAACCTGCCGTTCATCACGGCCGATGCGTCCGGTCCGAAGCACCTGACGATGAAGCTGTCGCGCGCCAAGTTCGAGAGCCTGGTCGAGGACCTTATCCAGAAGACCATCGCGCCGTGCAAGGCCGCGCTGAAGGACGCCGGCGTGTCGGCCGCCGAAATCGACGAAGTCGTTCTCGTCGGCGGCATGACCCGCATGCCGAAGGTCCAGGAAACGGTCAAACAGCTCTTCGGCAAGGAGCCGCACAAGGGCGTCAACCCGGATGAAGTGGTTGCCATGGGCGCCGCCATCCAGGCCGGCGTGCTGCAGGGCGACGTCAAGGACGTTCTGCTGCTCGACGTGACCCCGCTGTCGCTCGGCATCGAAACGCTCGGCGGCGTCTTCACCCGCCTGATCGAGCGCAACACAACGATCCCGACGAAAAAGAGCCAGGTCTTCTCCACCGCCGACGACAACCAGTCAGCCGTGACGATCCGCGTCTCCCAGGGTGAGCGCGAAATGGCGGCTGACAACAAGTTGCTCGGCCAGTTCGACCTTGTCGGCATTCCGCCGGCGCCGCGCGGCGTACCGCAGATCGAGGTCACTTTCGACATCGACGCGAACGGCATCGTGCAGGTCTCCGCAAAGGACAAGGGCACAGGCAAGGAGCACCAGATCCGCATCCAGGCGTCCGGTGGCCTTTCCGACGCCGAGATCGAGAAGATGGTCAAGGACGCCGAGGCGAATGCCGAAGCCGACAAGAAGCGCCGCGAGGGCGTCGAGGCCAAGAACCAGGCCGAGAGCCTCATCCACTCTTCGGAGAAGTCGCTCAAGGATTATGGCGACAAGGTCTCCGAGACGGATCGCAAGGCGATCGAGGACGCGATCGTGGCGCTCAAGTCCGCCGTCGAGGCTTCCGAGCCGGATGCGGAGGACATCAAGGCCAAAACCAACACGCTGATGGAAGTCTCCATGAAGCTCGGTCAGGCGATCTATGAGGCCCAGCAGGCCGAAGCCGCCCATGCGGATGCGGCTGCCGACGCCAAGCGCGATGGCGAGGACGTCGTCGACGCCGACTATGAAGAGGTCAAGGACGAGGACGACCGCAAGCGGTCCGCATAACGCCGTCCTAGCAAACAGAGCCCGGGAGCGATCCCGGGCTTTTCTCTTGCCTGAACCACCCGGAGCCGGTTGACCAGCGCCGTCAGCCCAGCCGAAGAGTGGCCCGGAGCTGCTTCATGCGCCCGGAAAAGCTTGCCTGGTACGGTAGGGCAACCGCAAAAGTGAGATATTTGCGACAAAAACTGCTCGGACGCCCGACTTGACTATGGTATGGCGCTCTCAGGTTTACTAAATCCTGTGCAAGATATTCGCAGCGGTCGGATCCTTCGCGCTGGCAAGCCCTGTAAACAGGACAATCTTTGAAGCATGAAACGTGATCTTTACGAAACGCTTGGTGTTGGAAAGACCGCAGACGAGAAGGAGCT
>JAPSJG010000261.1 GCA_031178305.1 Sinorhizobium sp. | reverse complement strand
CCGAGAGAGGATGAAGCGCCGAGGACAGGACGCCCGGCACGTCGAAACTGAAATGATGCTCGATGCGGAAGCAGCGCCAGCCTAGCGAACTCTGCACGCTCGGTGGGACGCGGGCGGCACGACAAACGAGTGTCATCTCTTCTCGGGAACTCGAAACCATCCAGAACCCTGGCCCGGGCAGCCACTCCGGAATAGCGGAGCCGATAGTGAGGCGGGTAATCGCATATTCGGCGTCGACCAATCGGATCAGCAGTTTATGTGGCATTTCAGATCATCCTCGAACCAACCAGACAAGTCCGACGCCAATGGCCACCGAAGCGACTCCGGCCAAACGGAGCTGATGCTCCGGGACATACGGCAAACGCTTCGCCATTTCCACCAGAACCAAAGGGGCCAGTGCGTACACCAGCCCCTCGATGATCAGGAAAAAAGCAAACCCGGTCAGGAGATCGGACATCGTCCCGCTCAATCCGCGGGTGTCGGCTCAGCCGCCGGCGCCGCCGGCGCCGTCGGAGGGACCGGCAGTCCCGATTGCCCGGCTCCGTTCGCGCTATTGAAATATTGGAAGAACTCCGAGTGCGGCGACAGGACCATGGTGGTATCCGGGCTGGCGATCGACTGAGTATAGGCGGCCATCGAACGGTAGAACTCGAAGAAGGCCGGATCACGCTGGAACGCATCGGCGAAGATCCTGGTACGCTCACCTTCGCCTTCACCGCGCAGGATCTCCGAATCGCGCTGCGCTTCGGCGACGATCTCGACGACCTGACGGTCGGCGATGGCGCGGCGGCGCTGGCCTTCTTCGTTACCGCGCGCGCGGATCAGTTCGGCTTCAGCCAGGCGCTCTGCCTTCATGCGCTCGTAGGTCTGCTGGGACACTTCCTGGGTCAGGTCCGTCCGGCGGATGCGCACGTCCTCGATGTTGAGCCCGAGCGATTCCGCATCGGGCCTGAGGTCCGCCCTGACTTCCCGCATCATCGACGCGCGTTCGTCGGAGAGCGCCGCCTCGAAGCCCCGGAGACCGTAGACGCGACGCAGCGACGCGTCGAGACGGGTTCTCAGCCGGGCTTCGGCCGACTCCCGGTCGCCGGACACCGTTTCGCGGAAGCGGCGGGGATCGGCAATCTTGTAGACCAGGAAAGCATCGACCTCGTAGAACTTGCCGCCCGATACCTGCACGCGGATATCGTCGAGATCGAAGCGCAGCGCCTGATCGGGCACATATTGCACGCGGTCGGCATCCATGAAGCCGAAGGGCAGCTTGAAATAGAGACCCGGCTCTGTCTTCACGTCGCGGATCTCGCCGAAGCGCACGACAATTGCCTGCTGACGCTCGTTGACCACGAAGATCGAGGAGTAGGCGACGACTAGAATCGCGGCGAGGACGATGAGGATGATTGAGCTGCGATTGTTGATCATTGCACACCTCCCGACTGCTGCTGCGGCCTGCCGATCTCAGTGAGCGGCAGATAGGGCAGAACGCCCTGGCCGTTCTTCTCGTCGAGAATGACCTTCTTCGATTTGCCGAGAACGCCCTGCATCGTCTCAAGGTAGAGCCGCTTGCGGGTGACCTCCGGCGCCTTGGAATATTCGTCGTAAACGGAGACGAAGCGCTGCGCCTCACCTTCCGCCTCCTTGACGACGCGATCCTTGTAGGCCGCCGCTTCCTCGCGGATCTGCGCAGCCTGACCGCGCGCCCTGCCGAGCACCTGGTTGGCGTACTGGTTCGCCTCCTCGACGAAGCGGTCCTCGTCTTGTTCGGCGCGCTGCACTTCGTCGAAGGCATCCGCGACCTCGCGCGGCGGCGCCGCGTCCTCAATTGCGACCGTGTTCACCGCCACGCCGGTGCCGTAGCTGTCCATCGTCGCCTGGATCGTGTTCCTGACATCCGTTGCAATCGCCTGACGGTTGTCGCGGAAGATATCCTGGGCCGGGCGCCGGCCGACGACCTCACGCATCGCGCTTTCACCCACCTGCTGCAGCGTGTCGACGGGGTTCTCGACGTTGAAGATATAGGCCTTCGGATCAGTGACCGAGAAGAGCACGGAGAACTGCACGTTGACGATGTTCTGGTCGCCGCTCAGCATCAACCCCGAGCTCGACTGACCGTTGGCGCGGCTGCCAATATTGAGCTGCTGCTCCGTGACCTTTGCGAACTCGACGGTTTCGAACGGCCAGAAGTGATAATGCAGGCCGGGCATGGAGATTTCCTCCTTCGGCTTGCCGAACCGCATCTCGACGCCGCGTTCGTCCGGCTGCACGGTATAGACGGAATTGAGCAGCACGAAGCCGAGGATCAACAGGCCGACGATGACGAAAATGCCGCCGTTGAAGCCGCCCGGTACGACGTTCTTCAACTGATCCTGGCCGCGCCGGATGATCTCTTCGAGATCCGGCGGACCGCCTCTCCCGCCTCGCGGCCTATTCCCCTGACCCCATGGCCCTTGATTGCCGCCGCCGCCCCAAGGGCCGCCGCCGCCATTCTGATTGCTCCAGGGCATCAAAACCTCTCTTGAAAGAAAACTTGCCCATTGACCTCGCCGCATTATGCGGCCGGTCAGGCTGTGAACCCCGTTATAGGTATCATGTACATTGGTTTCAACGAGATACGACCGAGTTCACGGTAAATGGCTTAAAATAATCGAGAGCCAGGCGGGCGCGCCCTTCAACGCCGCCGCCAGGTGACGAAGTGCATTGCGTGGCTGTCCCTCTCGCTGCGCGGCAGGTCCTCCTCGAATACCTTCTCGAAGATGGCGGGATCGATTGCCGGAAAGAGCGTGTCCCCCTCCACCTCCGCCTGCACCTCGGTGACGTGCAGGATGTCCACCATCCCGATCGATTGGCGGTAAATCTCGCCGCCGCCGATGACGCAGACCTCGTCGACCCCAAGTGCCGCCGCATGTGCCCGCGCCCTGTCGAGCGCCGCGTCGAGCGAGGGCGCGGTTTCGGCACCTTCTGCCACAAAAGCCGGATCGCGACTGATGACGATATTCGGCCGGCCGGGCAGCGGCCTGCCGAGCGAGGCCCAGGTCTTCCGCCCCATCAGGACAGGCTTGCCGATGGTCAGCGCCTTGAAGCGCTTCATATCGGTAGAAAGTCGCCACGGCAACTCGCCTTCGCGACCGATCACCCCATTCGCCGCGACTGCGACGACGAAGACGATCTTCGGCTCTCTCTTCGTTTCAGTCATGGAACCCACTCGGCTTGCTGTCGATTTCACGCGCCCGTAGAAGAGCGGGACGATTGGTCACGACAGCCATGTAGCGGTCGATGACCTCACTTTCCGGCAGGATCTTGCGCATCCATTGCAGCGCGCTCGCAAGCAACAGATCGACGGCGCTGATTTTCTCGCCGAGAAGATAGGGCTGGCGGGTGAGGACATCGATCACATGAGCGCACATCTCGTTGTAAAGCCTCGAGAAACCGGGGTCGCTGGCGGTCACGCCGGAAAAATGCGCGTAGGCCGCCGGTTCGATAACCCCGGCATTATAGGCCAACCAGGAAAGATAGGCGCCGCGTTCGGGATGGCCCGGCGACCGGCCGAGGCTGCAGTCGGGATAAAGATCCGTCAGATATTGCACCACTGCGGCGGACTCCCAGATCAGCACCCCGTCATGCAGCAGCGCCGGCACCTGTTTGTGCGGGTGTGGATTTTTCTCGTCCGGCCCGCCGGACCCGTCCCGACGACGTATATCGACGTAGCGGATCTCGTATTCGGCGCCGAGTTCCTCGAGCAGCCATATGATGCGCGACGAGCGCGACATGGGCGCGTGCATCAGCGTCAGCATCGAAACCTCCCGTCTTCTGCAGCGCGGCAGCCCTAGCGGTTCAAAGACTTACAACGTCCTGAAGGACGCACGGCGCTGTAAGGGTTCGTTCGCCCGCGGGGGCGGTCAGACTGCCACCCGCGCCTTGATATGCGAATCGGCTTCATAGCCGACGAGCGTAAAGTCCTCGAACTTGAAAGAGAATATATCCTTTACCGCCGGATTGATCTCCATCTTCGGCAGCGGCTTCGGCGTGCGCGTCAGTTGCAGCCGCGCCTGCTCGAAATGGTTGTGGTAGATATGGGCGTCGCCGAGCGTATGGACGAAGTCTCCGGGGCTCAGCCCCGTCACCTGCGCCACCATCATCGTCAGGAGAGCATAGGAGGCAATATTGAAGGGCACGCCCAGGAAGATATCGGCAGAGCGCTGGTAGAGCTGACAGGAGAGCTTGCCGTCCGCCACATAGAACTGGAACAGGCAATGGCATGGAGGGAGCGCCATCTCGTCGACAAGCGCCGGATTCCAGGCCGAAACGATATGGCGACGGGAGTTCGGATTGGTCTTCAGTCCCTCGATCAGTCCGGCGATCTGATCGATGCGACCTCCGTCGGGCGTCGGCCAGGAGCGCCACTGATACCCGTAGACCGGCCCGAGTTCGCCCTTCTCGTCCGCCCATTCGTCCCAGATGCTGACGCCGTTCTCCTTGAGATAGGCGATGTTGGTGTCGCCGTTCAGGAACCACAGGAGCTCATGGATGATCGAGCGCAGATGCAGCTTCTTGGTGGTCAGCACCGGGAAGCCTTCGGAAAGATCGAAGCGCATCTGGTAACCGAAGACCGACCGCGTGCCGGTACCGGTCCGGTCGCCTCGATCGGTACCGTTGCTCATGACATGGTCGAGTAGCTCGAGATACTGCCGCATGGTCTTCCGCCGCCGATTCGTTCCTCCCTTCAAAATAGGACGAACTCCCCGAGGAGCCAACGGCGCCGATCGGTTTTCCCCGTCCCGCCTCTCAATCGACCGCGCCGAGCGTCTCATCTGACGCGCAAACTTCGCTGCATCGATCGCTGCATGTCCGTATCCCTTGAATCGAGGTCGATCCGAGGTATGCAGCGGACCTGACTGGTCACTTTGGCGGGCGCCTGTTAGCGGCATGATCCTGGTATTGCTCGGACTTAACTGCATTGCCGTCTAGGCCGCGCATATCCGAGTGCTGCTTCTTGTCTCGGTTGGACAGGACCTCGTTTTCACCGATCATCTCTTCCTGCACTTCGGTCTGCGCCCCGCTTCCCGATCCTTTGCCCTTGTCGGGCTTGCCGATATTCTTCTTGCTCGCGTGAGCCATGGTCATCTCCCTTCGTTGAGAACGCCGGAGCGCTCAGCGTCCGGAATCCTTGTGATGTCTGCTTTCCTGATTTTCTCCCCTCAGGATGCTGCGATCACTCTCCTCGCGCGCATCGGCATGCTTCGTATCGAGGTCTTGCCCCTTCCGCTCAGCCTTCCTGAGGGCATCGGAGCGCTTCAGATCCGCTTCGGCATCGAAATCCTTGCCTGCATTCGACGTCTTCTCGCGGCGCTGGATCACGCGCTGTTGCTGCTCGTGCGTCTTCCTGCCGACCATCGTCATTCCTCCTGGTTGGCTTTTATTTGTTCGTACGTCCGCGTTGGGCAGGGCTGGCGCCGCCCTGGGCGGTCGCGTCGTTCGCCACGTCTCCTTCGACAGTGTTGTCGCGCTTCAGGCGCTCGTAATCAGAAGGTCCTCTGATCCCCTTCGACTGGCCGATGCCGGGATCTTCCTTGAGGTCCTTGTCGCTCGGGTGGCGTGTCTTCGGGTGTTTGGAGGTTGTCATGGAACTCTCCCTCTGCTGCCGGACCGCAGTCCTCTCGGGGCTTAACCGGAGTCGACGGCGAATGTTCCGGACCGAAATGCGCGGCTCCGCGTCATCATCGTCCCGAAGCGCTCGTCGAAGGAAACATTCTCAGCCGAATGCGGTTAGGCCCTCGGAAGCACGAACCCTCGACAGAAAAATATTGGAAGGGAGAGCGACCATGAGCGCAACAGGCCTCGACGTCTTCGACAAGACCGTGCAAACCACCAACAGCTGGCTCGCCGAGATCATGAAGGACCACGGCCCCGATCGGAAGGTGGCATGGCATATCCTCTGCGTGGTGCTGCGCGCGCT
>JAPSJG010000260.1 GCA_031178305.1 Sinorhizobium sp. | reverse complement strand
GGCCTCGGCCGGCAGGTATTCGGCCAGCCGTCGCTCTGCTTCCGACCGCCGGCCCTCGGCGAAAAGCGCCGCTCCGTCGCCCTGGAAAGCCGCGGCGGCTGCCGCAGCTGCGAGGCTTACGGCCTGGTGCGAACTCGTCTCCATCCGGGCGTGCTCGTTCATGATGCCGGACACGCGCGAAATCGCGACAATCAGAAGGAATGCGACAATGAGGACCGGAATGGAGCGCTTGAGCACGGGCTCGGCCTGGGCGAGCTGGCGCGCGGCCGGTTCGGCAAGGAGCTTCGCCTGCTCGATGAACTCTCTTTCCAGGCCGGCAAGGCCCGAAAATTTGAGTCGCAACCGCCCGTCGGCTGCGCTTCCCCGTCGCGCGTCCGCCATCTTTCCCAATCTGTCGTCCTCGATAGCGCCCCCCGCATTCCTGATGCCGAAGCGACGCGCTGATCCGCTTACTCGGATATCTCGGCCCTCTTCCCGCGTTTTGGCTGGTACTGGCTGTATCCGTGATTCGGCGCACCGCCCGCGCGAATCTGACTCAATGAATCACAGGGCGATTCGCCTTGTCTAGAGGCGGCGGTAAAGATTTATTAACCAAATTTCATCGTTGGAAAGTTATAGGCGGGGCGAAAAAGCGTTTACCGCTTCCGCCTTGCTATCCGACAAGGTTTTGTATTCGCGTCAGGACTGTGATCTCGACCGAACTTGAAATCACGCTTCAGCCTTCGTCCTGAAGCATCCGTTCGACAATGTCGCTGACATCGGCGGAAAGGTTGGGTGCCGCCGCGATTTCCTTGAGCGCGTCGCGCGCCTGATCGGTCCGCACCTGCTCGAGCGACCGCCAGGAGCGCATCGAGGTCAGGATTCGGGCTGCAAGTTGCGGGTTCCGCGGGTCGATGTCGAGGATCTGCTGGGCGAGGAAGCGATAACCTTCACCGTCTGCACGGTTGAAGCCGGTCGGGTTGGAGAACGCGAACGTTCCGACGAGCGAGCGCACGCGATTGGGATTGCTGGCGTTGAAGAGCGGATCCGACATCAGCGCCTTCACCCGGTCGAGGGTCGAGGCGCCGGGGATCGTCGCCTGGATCGCGAACCACTTGTCGATGACGAGCGCGTTGTCCGCGAAGCGCCTCTTGAAATCGGCAAGCGCCTCCGCCGTCTCGTCGGCCTCAGGAAAGCGATGGGCCAGCAGCGTCAGAGCAAGACTGAGATCGGTCATGTTGTTGGCTGCATGAAACGCGCTCAGCGCCTTTTCCGGCCGTTCATCGCCATAGACGAGATAGGAGAGCGCCGAATTGCGCAGCGCACGCCGGCCGGCGCTTTTCGCATCCGGACGGAAGGGACCGGACAGGGTCATGTCCCCGACCAATCGCGTGAAGCTGGCCCGGCCGGACGCGGCGATGGCGTAAAGGACGGCTTGGCGGCCAGCCTGAATGGCGTCGGGATCGTTGTCGCGACCGATCTCCCGGGCGATGTCGGATTCGCTCGGCAGCGACAGGACCTGCGAGCGGAAGGCCGGCTCGAGCCGATCGTCGTCAGCTGCCGCCAGGAGACCCTCGATGAGCGCGTCGTCGCAGGTGACCGGCTCGGCGCGTCGCACTTCGCCGGTCGCCTTGACCAGATTGTCGAGCGCCATCGTGTTCAGCGCTTGCCAGCGCGCGAAGAGATCGACCTCGTGGTGCGCGATGAGGGCGCGGTCCTCGGCGCTCTGTTCGACATGGAGGTTGATCGGTGCGGAAAAACCGCGATTGAAGGACGGCACAGGCCGTGACGGAATACCGGAAAAGACGACGGTCTGCCTGCGTTCGGTGAGGTGGATCACGTCGCCCGTGACTTCGGCCCCGGAAACGGCCGTGGCGACCGCCTCGCTGCCGTCCCGAAGCAGCAATCCCACCCGCAGCGGAATATGCATTGGCCGCTTCGCGGATTGGCCCGGCGTCGGCGGCACCGTCTGTTCGAGCGAGAGCGCGAAGGTCTGCTTGGTCGCGTCGTAGGATCCGGAAGCGGTGACCAGGGGCGTTCCCGCCTGATGATACCAAAGCGAGAATTGCCTGAGGTCGCGCCCGCTCGTCGCCTCGAAGCAGGCGATGAAATCTTCGATCGTCACCGCCTGGCCGTCGTGGCGCTCGAAATAGAGGTCCATGCCCTTTTTGAAGAGATCGCGCCCGAGAATCGTCGCGATCATCCGCGTCACCTCGGAGCCCTTTTCATAGACCGTGGTCGTATAGAAGTTGTTGATTTCCCGGTATTGCGCCGGGCGCACCGGATGGGCAAGCGGCCCGACATCTTCGGGAAACTGCTCGGATTTCAGGTGCCGGACCTCGGCGATGCGCTTGACGGTGCGCGAGCGCATGTCGGCGGAGAATTCGTGATCGCGGTAGACGGTCAGGCCTTCCTTCAGGCACAGCTGAAACCAGTCCCGGCAGGTGATGCGGTTGCCCGTCCAATTGTGAAAATACTCATGCGCGATGATCGCCTCGATATTGGCGTAATCCGCGTCGGTCGCCGTTTCGGGATCGGCGAGCACGTATTTGTCGTTGAAGATGTTGAGCCCCTTGTTCTCCATGGCGCCCATGTTGAAATCGGAGACGGCGACGATCATGAAGATGTCGAGATCGTATTCGCGGCCGAAGACCTCCTCATCCCATTTCATCGCCCGCTTCAGCGCGTCCATGGCATAGGTCGCGCGCGGTTCCTTGCCGTGCTCGACATAGATCTTCAGCGCCACTTCGCGGCCGGAGGCGGTGATGAATTTGTCTTCGACGATGCCAAGGTCACCGGCAACGAGCGCGAAAAGATAGCTCGGCTTCGGATGCGGATCGAACCAGGAGGCGAAATGGCGGCCATCTCCCATATCGGCGCCGCCGAGATAGTTGCCGTTGGAAAGGAGCAGCGGCGCCGTCGCCTTGTCACCGATGATGTTGACCGTATAGACGGCAAGCACGTCCGGACGGTCAGGGAAATAGGTGATGCGGCGGAAGCCTTCCGCTTCGCACTGCGTGCAATAGACGTTGCTGGTGCGGTAGAGGCCCATCAATTGGGTATTGGTTTCCGGCGACAGCAGCGTCGTGACGGTGATCTCGAAAGGGGCGCTCTCCGGCAGGCCGCGGATGGTCAGCGTGTCGGCGGAAACGTCGTAAAGGGCTGCCGGCATTTCTTCCTGATCGAGAAGCAGGCCGGTCATGGTCAACTCATCGCCGTCGAGGATAAGCGGTGCGGAGGGGCTGACGCCTTCGCGTCGATGGAAGATCAGACGCGCTTCGACCTTCGTCTCCCTCGGGTCGAGTTCGAATGTCAGGTCCACCCTCTCCAGAACGAAGTCGGTCGGTCGATAGTCTTCCAGATGTACGATCTGGCCAGTATTTGTCCGCATGATCAGTCCCGCTCGTGCCTCTGTTCCCTGTTGTAGAGGGCGCTTGTGATGGTGAAAAGGCCAAGGGCGAGATTTTGCGGCTGAGGCCGGCGACCGCACTTCCGCCAACAGACGCGTCGTCGATGTACCTCCCGCTCCCTGTCCACTGGAGGTTTATCGGAGCGCCACTAACAAGACCTAAATTCCACAGGATTTTCTCGCGCTCGTAATTGAACCTTTAATCTCGCTGGCCGTCATCACGAAAAAATCGGTTTCATCAAGAAATTTGATCCCACTTCCCGCCCGGCGCAGCTAAGGTCCCATGGAATAGCGGGCCATTTTATTCTCGCGGCCCACCCTCCCTGGTTTCCCCGGTCCGTGCTGTGTGAAAAAATGAATGCCGACGTTCACAGCCCGATGAGGGGGATTCTGCTCAAGGTGCTGTCCGTCGTCGTTTTTGTCTGCATGTCCACCTGCATCAAGGCGGCGGGCAACGATATCGCAACAGGTCAGATCACCTTCTACCGTTCGGCATTCGCCATGGTGCCCATCCTTGTCTTTCTCGCAGTCCGCGGGCAACTGCGCGACGCGTTCCGGACGACGAATATCACCGGGCATCTCGCGCGCGGTTTCGTCGGTATTCTGTCGATGAGTTTCGGCTTTTATGGGCTCGTTCACCTGCCGCTGCCGGAGGCGATCGCGATCGGATACGCGATGCCGCTTCTGGCGGTGGCCTTTGCGGTGTTTATCCTCGGCGAGGTGGTGCGGCTTTATCGCTGGTCCGCCGTGGCCATCGGGCTCATCGGCGTGATGATCATCACCTGGCCGCGGCTCACATTGTTCGACGGGGGCGGATTCGGTTCCTCGGAGGCGCTCGGCGCGATAGCGGTTCTCGTTTCGGCGACGCTCGGTGCGATAGCGATGGTGCTCGTGCGCAAGCTTGTGCAGAAGGAACGGACGCATACGATCGTCCTCTACTTCTCGCTCTCCGCCTCGGTGTTCTCGCTGGCGACGCTTCCCTTCGGCTGGAGCGCGATATCGTTATCGTCCTTCCTGCTGTTGGTGATCGCCGGCTTCTGCGGCGGCGTCGCGCAGATCCTGCTGACGGAGAGCTACCGCCACGCCGACATGTCGACGATCGCCCCCTTTGAATATACCTCGATCGTGCTCGGCCTCGTCATTGGCTATTTCCTGTTCGGCGATGTGCCGACAGGAACCATGCTCCTCGGCACTGTCATCGTCGTCGGTGCCGGCATTTTCATCATTTTCCGTGAGCATCGGCTCGGACTGGAGCGCAAGGGCGCCCGCAAGCATGTGACGCCGCAGGGGTGAAGGCTGCTGTCGTAAGCACTTAGCGGGGATGAGGAAAAATATGCGCGGTTTTAGGCCCGTCCCGCGCTAACCTCTTATTGGAATCGATCACGTTTATGATTTTAGGTCGATCCGGCCTAAAATCAGCGTGATCTACAGCGCCGCGCGTCTTATCAGACGCGCAAAGGTTGCTGTAGCACTTTGAATTGCTGCATGTCTTTCTCCTTAAATCGCGGTCGATTTAAGGAGACATGCAGTAGCGCGGTTGATGGCGACGAAGAGTGGCGCGAAGCGTCGGTCAGACGCACGCCAATCGATCAGCGTTGAATGAAGTCGGAATAGATTTGCGTCGGGCGCGTGGTCCGGGCAAGGCCGATCGCCGTCATCTGCTCATTGGCGGCCGTGCCAAAGCTGTTGAACGGTGTCCGCAGGGCAACGCTCGCATGGCGAAGCGTCTCGAAGCTGCTGTGGATCGGTCGAAAGCGGGCAGTCATGGTTCAATTCCTTAATCCATTCCTCCCGTTGCCGTATATTGCGCTGCAACATAAATTCCGCAATGCACTAAAACGCCGCGCTGGCATGCGCAAATCGCATGGCTTTCTTCATCCTTTGTTCATGAATCAAACCGGGTCTCAGTTGCCGATTCTGTCCTTGAATGCCAAAAGGTCCTGCCAGACGAAGCGCTTGTTGATCGGCGCCGTCATGAGATCCTGCGGATGCAACGTGGCGAGCGCCGGCACGATATGGCCGCCGGCGGAGAGCTCGCGCCACTCACCGCGCATCTGGTGGATTGTCTCGCTGCTGGCATAGAAGAACCGCGCGGTGAAATTGCCGAGGAGTAACAAGTGCCGGGGCTCGGCCAAGGCGATCTGCCGTTCGATGAAGGGACGGCAGATATCCGCCTCGCGCCCGCTTGGTACCCGGTTGCCCGGCGGACGCCAGGGAACGACATTGCTGAGCAGTACGTGGTCCCGTGAAAGGCCGATCCCGGCAAGCATGCGCTCCAGCATATCGCCGTGCCTGCCGCTGAAGGGCCGGCCCTCGCGGTCGTCATCCGCGTAGGGCATCGGGCCGATGATCATGATTCCGGAATCGGCAGTGCCTTCGGCGAAGACGAGATTGCGGGCGCTGTTTTTCAGATTGCAGCCGGCGAACGCTTCCATCGCCGTTCGCAATTCGGCCAGCGAGCGGGCGCTCTCGGCGGCGAATCGTGCCTCGCCGATCGCCTGCTCGTCGGGGATCGCGACGCTCGGCGGTGCCGCCGGTGCTGCCGCGAGCTGCCCGGTCCTGCCGGCCGGT
>JAPSJG010000259.1 GCA_031178305.1 Sinorhizobium sp. | reverse complement strand
ATCCGCAGAGCCTCAGAATGTGGCTGACCGTCAATGGCGTGACCAAGCAGAACGGTACGACCGAAACCATGGTCTATGGCGTCTCCTATCTCGTCAGCTATCTTTCGCAGTTCATGACGCTGCACCCCGGCGATATCATCTCGACCGGCACGCCGCCCGGGGTGGGTTTGGGTTTCAAGCCGCCGCAATATCTGAGGGCCGGCGACGTGATCGAGCTCGGCATCGAGGGGCTCGGAACGCAGAAGCAGACGGTGGTCGCGGATTGATTTGAAATGTCGTACGGGGGATTGCCCCTCCCCAACCCCTCCCCACAAGCGGGAGGGGTTCCGCTTTCCGCCTAACCTTTAAGCCGCCCCCTGTCGTTTAAGCTGCTGCTCGCGGAAGAAGATGAACAGGCCGGAGGCGACGATGAGGCCAGCGCCGAGGACCATTGACAGGCGAGGCATGTCGCCGAAGATCAGCCAGCCGAAGGCGATTGCCCAGAAGAGCAGCGTATACTGTAGAGGCGCGACCGTCGCCGCGTCGGCGAGTTTCAGTGCGCGATTGACGAGCACGTGGGCGATCATGGCGACGACGCCGAGCAGGGCGAGCAGCGCCGTGTCGAGCGGCTTGAGCGGTGTCCAGTCGAAAGGCGCCCAAAAGAGGCCCGCAAGCGCGGCGCCGACGATCTGCCAGAAAGCGAGCGTCGTATCAGGCGTGCCCCGCAGCGACCGTCCTGAAACCATCATGAACGCGAAAAACATGCTGCCGAGGATGGAGATCAGCGCGGGTAGCGTGAAAGCATGCGACGAGGGCTCGAGCGCGATGACGACGCCAACGAAGCCGATGGCGATCGCCGTCCAGCGCCGCCAGCCGACATTTTCCCTAAGCACCAGCGGCGAGACGGCCGCGACGTAGATCGGTGCGGCCAGCCAGTAGGTCATGACATCGGCTAGCGGCAGGGTAACCACTGCAAAATAGAAGGCGAAGACTTCCGCCGTCGAGGCGACGGCCCGGGCGATCTGGAGCCCTGGCCGCTCGACGGCGACGAGCTTTTTCGGCCCGTTGAGCCACAGGAAAGGGGCGAGTATCAGGCCCGCGGCAATGCTGCGGATCAAGACCACCTGGCCTACCGAATAGGTCGCCACCAGCCATTTGCCCATGACGTCGTTCAGCGAGAACATCAACATGCCGAGCAGCATGATGAGAACGCCAGCGCGCGAGGATGCAGAAGTGTGGGAAACGGTGACTGGTGCGGCGTCGACGGCCATGGCTCGGTCCTCGTGAAAACCCAGCCATTGGCATAATACGGCGACGCGATCCATGCATCGTTTTTGATCAATCCATCAGCATTTCGAATGAAACCTGGCAACAACAACAACACGTACCGTTGCTAGGCGCCGGGCTTTGTCGGGTTCGCGGCCGCAGCGCTGACGCTGCCATTCAGAAGAACGCGGTTTTGCGTGTGAGCGGCCTTGAGCATCAGTTCTTGGGACCTATTTCATGCCCTGCCGGCGTTCCTTGAGCGAGATCAACGCCTGGAGCTGTTGGTTAGCCGCTTGGCGCCAGGAGGCATGCACGCCATGGACGATAATGCTCTACGCTCCGTCCGCTCGTTTCAAGGTGGCCACACGAAAGGAGAGAGGCAATGACCTTTAGCCTGATCAGCCCGGCATTCGCTGACGGCCAGCCGATTCCCAAAAAGCACACGCGCTTCGACGAAAACCTCTTCCCGCCCCTGAAATGGACGGGCACGCCGTCGGGTACCCAGAGCTTCGCCCTGATCGTCGAGGACCCGGACGCGGTGAGCGGTCTTTTTCGCCATTGCGCCATCATCAACATTCCGGGCGACTGGACCGAGCTTCCGCAATCGGTCGATACTGGTCCCGAGCACGCCATCAAGTTCATCAAGAACGATTTCGGCAACGCTCGCTATGACGGGCCGCAGCCTCCGCCCGGAACCGGCGTTCACCACTACAGGTTCAGGTTGGCGGCGCTTGACGTCGGCAATCTCTCCATCCCGGAGGATGTTGGCGCCGCAGAAGCCTGGAAGCGGGCGAGCAAGCATTTGATTGAGGAAGCCGTGCTCGTCGGCACCTATGAGCGCTGACGCGCCCGCGGAAGTCGATTTCAGTCCCGTGTGGAACCAACCTCGTGGGCTGCGGTTTCCTTGGCCATCTCACTTGATCAAGGCATGCCCTCGCGTCTGGCGAGGGAAGGCTGAGGTGAGCTGAATAGGCGCGGCAGGAGTAGACGATGGCGTCACTTGTCCAGGGAAAGCGGAAGACCGGCAGTCCGGGGCCTTCGACCGGAGGAGAGGCTCGGGCCGGCAGTGTTGCATTTGTACTGCCCGTCAGCACGGCGCCGATGGAGGCGCGTAGCGCCGCCGAACTCCCGAGCGGCGCCGGCTGGCAGTATGAACCCAAATGGGACGGCTTCCGCTGTCTCGCCTTCAAATCCGGAGAGGAGGTCGATCTCCGCGCAAAGTCAGGCAAGCCGCTCGGCCGCTTTTTTCCGGAGATCGTCGGCTTGTTGCGACAATTGCCGGCCCTGCAATTCGTCGTCGACGGCGAACTGGTCATCGAAGTCGATGGGCGTCTTTCCTTTGACGCGCTGCAGATGCGGCTGCATCCGGCGGCAAGCCGCGTTCAGAAATTGTCGCGAGAGACACCCGCCCATTTCATACTCTTCGACATGCTCGTCGGTTCCGACGGGGCGAACCTGACCGGCAAGCCTCTCCTTGAACGGAGAGCCGCCCTCGAAGCCTTCGTCGCTGCAAACGCCGTCGCGCGGCTCGAGCTCTCACCTTACACGCTCGACCGGCATGAGGCCGAGCGCTGGCTGACGTCCTATGCGGGCGCCACGGACGGTGTCGTGGCCAAGCGCCGCGTGAGCCCCTATGAATGCGGCGAACGGGCTATGATAAAGGTCAAGCGGCTGAAGACGGCCGATTGCGTCGTTGGCGGATTCCGCTACGAAAGCGACAGCAGCGAGGTCGGCTCGCTCTTGCTCGGCCTTTACGACGAGGACGGCATGCTGAACCATGTGGGTTTCACGGCGACCATTTCGGACAAGGAGCGGCCGGCATTGACGCATCGGCTCGAGGCCATGCGGGAGCCGCCGGGCTTCACGGGCAAGGCGCCCGGCGGCCCCAGCCGCTGGAGCAGCGAACGCACCGGCGAATGGGAGCCGGTCCGCCCGGAACTCGTCGTCGAGGTAAGGTTCGATCAAGTCAGCGGCCAACGCTTTCGCCATGGCACCAAGCTGATGCGTTGGCGGCCGGACAAGGATCCGCACCAATGCACCTTTGCGCAGATCGAGCCTCATTGAGGCCTCGTCCGCAGCTTTATGTCGGGAGCTTCCGGCTGAGGTAGGGCGAATCCTTGAGCCCGAAGCGCCAGGGTCGCTCCACGGCTTTGGAGATGCCGATGCGCGGCCCGGCAGCGAACAACGGCCGTTCCATCGGCAAGCGCAATTGAAACGGCTCCTTCCGGAGCGGCAGACCATCATGCGCTTTGTGGACCGCCAGCGCCTGGCCCACCCGCCCCGGGCCGGAGCACAACAGCCGTTCACGTGAGACGCCCCGTCTTTCGCGCATCGTCTCGATGCCCCATCTCGGCTCGATCGCACGGATGAGGACCGCGCTCCCGGGCAGGCAGACGAAATTCAGGCACCAGTGAAGGCCATAGGACAAGTACACATAGGCATGCGCCGGCGGACCGAACATGGTGCGGTTGCGTTTGGTGGCGCCGGCAAAACTGTGCGACGCCGCGTCGTCCGGAAGATAGGCCTCCGTTTCGACGATCGAGCCGCCGACGCCGGAGACTGCGAACTCGGCACCGATAAGGTCGGCGGCGACCGCGATCGCATCTCGCGCGAAAAAATTTTCATCCCAATCCAAACGAGTAGGTCCTTGAACCTGTATCGGCTCTATGTAGCGCATCCGCGGTTCCCGCCAACGTTGCGGCGATAATTCTCAGCGCAGCCATGGAGAACTTTCGGCGAACATCCGAAAGATGTAGTGTGTGGCGTGCGAGCAGAAAGGACCGGGCTTAATGGCGCAAAGAGCGGGCAATGCGGATCTTCCGCTGCATGGCGGGCGGGTCCCGAGATGGCTCGGCGATCGTATGACGAGGCTCGGCGCGCTGATTGCGGAGGCGATCGTCCATCACTACGGGCGCGACGAGTTCCTGCGGCGGCTCGCTCACCCATTCTGGTTTCAATCCTTCGGTGCGGTGATGGGGATGGACTGGCATTCCTCAGGCATCACAACAAGCGTGATCGGTGCGTTGAAGCGCGGGCTGACGCCGTGCGCCGGCGAACTTGGCATTCACGTTTGCGGCGGCCGCGGCCAGCATTCGCGCAAGACACCCGGCGAACTCGTCGCGATCGGCGATCGCGTCGGATTCGATGGCGCCACGCTCGCGGAGGCAAGCCGCCTCGTCGCCAAGGTCGACAGTGCCGCCGTGCAGGACGGCTTCGACCTTTATCTGCATGGCTTCATCGTAACCGACGACGCCAAATGGGTCGTCGTCCAACAGGGCATGAACGGCGACCGGCGGCAAGCGCGTCGCTATCACTGGCTGTCGGAAGGGCTGGAGAGCTTCGTCGATTCGCCGCATGCGGCGATTGAAGGCCGAGAGCAGGGCGAGATCATTAACTTGGCGGACCGACGCGCCGCCGCCTCGCGGGCAGGCCAGATCGATCTTTTGACTTCGCTTGGCCCCGACCGGCTCATTCGCGAGGTGGCAACGATCGAGTCGCTCGGGGTCGCGCGCACGGTCGAAGCCCAGCCGATGTTGCCGCATCTCATCATGCCGGCACATCACGATGTGCGTGCAAGCGACGTCAATCTCAGGCGACTGCACGGCAATTTCGCCGCTGCTGCCGAGCGCGGTCCGCAGGACTTCGAGGAATTGCTTTTGGTCCCCGGCGTTGGAGCGCGCACGGTCAAGGCGTTGGCCATGGTTGCCGAGGTCGTCCACGGCGCACCGTGCCGCTTCTCCGACCCGGCCCGCTTTTCGCTCGCCCACGGCGGCAAGGACCGCCACCCCTTCCCGGTGCCGCTCAAGGTCTACGACGAAACCATCAATGTGATGAAATTCGCGGTGAGGAAGGGCAGGCTCGGACACGTGGAAGAGCTTGCGGCCTTGAAGCGGCTCGATGACCAATCGCGGCGACTCGAACGCTACGCCACCGGGCCGGATCTCAAGCAGATCGTCGCCGGAGAGCTCAGGAATTCCGCCCGTTTCGGCGGACGTAGCGTGTTCGGCTGGGAAGCGAACCTCGGAGCGGAGGAGGGGCGCGGCGCCGTGGCCGCGCATGGGATTTCCGGCAGCGGGAGTAATCGCCGCAATGGATCGGATTGACGACGCAAACTTCTATCCAGCGGACAGCAGGCGCTCGAGTTCCTCCAGGCGCGCGTTCAGACGCTGGATTTCGCCCCTCTTCTCAGCGACGAAATCCGGCGCCGCCTGGGCGCTCGGTACCGTTCCGCTTCTTGCATGCGCCTTGATCGCAATCTCATCGATTTCCGTATCGAGGGCGGCGACGCTCCGGCGCAGCTCTTCGAACTGCTCCAGGGCCTTCCTTTGTGACGCCGTTGCTGGCGGTATCCTGGGATCGGGCGGGCTGGCAGCATCCGTTGGATCGAACGTTCGCGCCTGGATCGATGATCGCGCTTTTGCGTACCTGTTCATGACGGGCCTCACAAAGGAGACAGTAACTCCTGATCGCCACAGTTGTTCCGCTTGCGGAACTTCCTTTCGGACCGCCCGTTTTCCGGTGAAAGCATGGAGGATCTGATGCATACGGAGGAATGCCTGCAGCTCCATTTCGATTTGTTGAGCGGCAGGGCATTGCTGGCTTACGGCGACAAGGAATATGTGCTGCCGGGTGTCTATCGCACGAAGGAAACGGCTCAGATTGCCGCCCAGAAATTCGCCTGGGAAGAGCTTGGCTGGAAACGTCGTGCGCCGGAAATCCG
>JAPSJG010000258.1 GCA_031178305.1 Sinorhizobium sp. | reverse complement strand
CGGTTAGCGTAATCGCTTGCCATTCTCGTCGAAGACCAGCGCGCAGGCCGGATCGAAGCGGGCGGCGATGCGGTCACCGGATTTTAGGCCGCGGCCGTTCTTCGTTTCGACGACGACGAGTTCGCCATTGCCGTGGCGGGCATAGGCGAAGGTCTCGCCGCCGAGATGCTCGAGCATGTCGACGGTGAGATCGAGGCTTGCCGGACCCTGTTCATTGAAATGCTCGGGACGGATGCCGATCGTCACCGCGGTTCCCGGCACGGCTCCGGCGAGGCTCACCGGGATTGTCGCCTCGCCATAGTCCGGCAGCCGTACATAAAGCTGCCCGTCGACGCTCTCGACCACTCCTTTGAGGAAGTTCATCTTCGGCGAGCCGATGAAGCCGGCGACGAAGAGATTGGCCGGATCGTCATAGAGCTCGAGCGGCGAGCCGATCTGTTCTACGACGCCGGCGCGCAGCACGACGATCTTGTCGGCAAGCGTCATCGCCTCGACTTGGTCGTGCGTGACGTAGACGATGGTGGCGGCAAGCTGCTTATGCAGCCGGGCGATCTCGATGCGCATGTGCACGCGCAGTTCAGCATCGAGGTTCGACAGCGGCTCGTCGAAGAGGAAGATCTTCGGGTGGCGGACGATCGCACGGCCGATCGCCACGCGCTGGCGCTGCCCGCCGGAAAGCTGCTTCGGCTTTCGGTCGAGCAACGGCTCGAGTTCCAGGATGTTGGCGGCTTCCGTCACCCGCTTCTGGATCTCGGGCTTGGAGACACCGGCAAAGCGCAAGGCAAAGCCCATGTTCTCCCGCACCGTCATGTGCGGATAGAGCGCATAGGATTGGAAGACCATAGCGATGCCGCGCTTCGAGGGATCGACATCGTTCATCCGGATGTCGTCAATTGTGAGGTCGCCGGAGGTGATCTCCTCGAGGCCGGCGATCATCCGGAGCAGGGTCGACTTGCCGCAGCCGGACGGCCCGACAAAGACGACGAACTCGCCCGATTTGATGTCGAGATCGACACCCTTGATGACTTCGAGGCCGCCATAGGACTTGCGGACGTCGGTGAGTTGAAGCTCGCTCATGCCGTTGCCGCTCCTTCGGCAACGGCGGAAAATTTGAGCTTCGTCGTCCCAAGGCGCGATGAGGCCACGGAGACGAGAATATCACCGGCGGTGCCGGTCGATTCCAGCCAGAAGCCGGTCGAACCGCCTTGGAAGACGAGGCGCGAAGGCCCGATGAGGCGCGCCGGCCCCTGGACTGTGACATCGACGGCATCATTGAGGAAGGGCAGGACATTGCCGACCTGGTCGAGCGCGCGAACGATCACCCGCACGCTATCACGACCCTCGGCGCGGATCGAGCCGCTGTCGGCGTCAAGCTTCAGCGTCATCGGCACGGGATCGGCGACCATTCGGAGGTTGGCGACCGTCTTGCCGGCGATGAAGCCGGTGAATTCCGCACTCTCCCACTTCATGCCCCAGACGCCGAGCTCGTCCTTGGTGAAGTGGCGGTGGTCGATGACGATGGGCGGATGCGGCAGGTGAGGGAAGTTCTCGCGGTCCGGGCCGACGCGTTTTGTGAGAGAGCCGTATTTCAGCTCGACCTCGTCGCAGTTGGTGAGCACGATCAGCGGCAGCACGCCGCCGATATTGCGCTCGCCGCGTGCCCAGAAGGTGACAGGCTTCATCACCACCTCTTCCGACGGGTCGCACTGGCTCGCATAGACGTAAGCGGCGAATTTCGGCTCTCGGAACATGTCCATCACGCCGTGGTAGCAGATCCGGTCGCCGGAGCCGAAATCCTTGTGGGTGTTGTAGTCGAACATGCACCAGCCGATCGCGCCCGAAATGCTCGGGGCGCCATGGGCTGCGTTCAGCACCTCGAGATGCCGCCGAACATGCTCGGCTTGCCGCTGCTCCTGATCGTAGATCTTCGTCGGATACATGTGGCCGCCGAATTCGGTGATGAGGTAGGGCACTTTGCGGGTGAGGCCGGTGCATTCCTGCTGAGGGCGAAGCGGTGTGCGCGGGCGATTGGAGCCCGGCAGTTCCTCGTTGCCGAGGATGAAGTCGTTCATAGTATAGACGTCTTCGAGGAACTCGCTGTCGGTTATGTAGCGCACGCCGCCGGTCTGCCGTGTCGGGTCGAGCTCGCGGGCCAGGCGGTTGGTCTCGACATAAAAATTGTGGGAATCCTGGGACTCGTTGATGCGCACGCCCCAGATGACGATCGAGGGGTGATTCCAGTCGCGCTCGATCATCCGGCGGACGTTTCGGATCGCTTCCTGTTGCCATTCCTCGCCGCCGATGTGCTGCCAGCCGGGAATCTCCTCAAAGACGAGGAGGCCGATGCGGTCGCAATGGTCGAGGAACCATTTCGATTGCGGGTAATGCGAGGTGCGGACGAGATTGCAGTGAAGCCTTTGCTTCAGGATCTCCGCATCGCGCTCCTGCGCCGTGCGCCCCATTGCATAGCCGACATAGGGGAACGCCTGGTGGCGGTTGAGGCCGCGGATCTTCAGCGGCCGGCCATTGAGCCGGAAGCCCTCCGCGGTAAATTCCGCGGTACGGAATCCGAAATGCGATGTGTAGATGTCGCGGCCGTGGTCCGTCCGGAGCTGGACTTCCATCTGGTAGAGCACAGGATCGTCGATGTCCCACAAGGAAAGCCCGTTAAGGCCGATCATGTCGAGCGTGACGCTCTCACCACGGGTCTCGCCGATCGCCTCGGCGATCAGTTCTCCATCGGCGTTTCTGAGGAGCGCCGTTACGCTGCCGGTCACGGCAAGGCCTTGCGGATTGGTGAGATCGCAGCGGACGGAAACGGTTTTGGTGTCGCTCAGAACGTCGCCGGTTTCGATCTTGATATTCGCGATCGAGACCGCGTCGGTGATCTTCAGCCAGACGTCGCGATAGATCCCTGCATAGGTGAGGTAATCGATGCGGCCGCCGAAGGGCGGGATCTCCGGGTTCTCGCTGCCGTCGATCTTGACCGTGATCAGATTTTCGCCCTCGCGAAGCTTGCCGGTGAGGCGCGCTTCGAAGGGCGTGTAGCCGTCCTTATGGGCGATGATCTCCTCGCCGTTGAGATAAACGACGGCATCGGCCATCGCCGCATCGAAGACCAGCGAGACCTCGCGGCCATGGAATTCGGGACCCCAGGCGATGACCTTCTGATAGGTGAAAGCGCGCTGGTAGCACGTCTCATCGAAATAGTTGAAGGGCAGCTCGACGGCATTGTGCGGCAGGCTTACCGGCTGTCCGCTCCTGAGCGTCGCGGCATCTGCGAAGCCTTCGGCGAAGACCCACGAATCGTTGAAGGAAGTAACAGAGCGCATCATCGTTCCTATTTGACTGAGCCCAGCATGCCCTGGACGAACTGGCGTTGCATGAAGAAGAAGACGGCGAGCGTCGGGAGCGTCGCCAGAATGGTGCCGACCATCACCACGCCGTAGTCGGGGTAGTAGGCTGAGGCGAGCGATGAAATGACCAGCGTGATCGTCTTGGTCTCGTTCGACTGCAGCACGATAAGCGGCCAGAGATAGTTGTTCCAGGCGGTCATGAAGACGATGATGAAGGCCGCCGCATAGGTCGAGCGCATCACCGGCACATAGATATAGAGAAAGATCTGCCACTCCTTCAGGCCATCGACCTTCGCTGCGTCGCGCAGTTCGGACGGGAACGCCTCGGTGCTCTGGCGGAAATAGAAGACGATGAAGGCCGAGCCGATCGTCGGCAGCACCACGGCCACATGCGTGTTGATGAGACCCGCCTTGCCCATCATGATGAAGAGCGGGATCATCAGCGCCGCAAACGGGATCATCAGCGTGAGCAGCATGGCCCGGTAGAGGCCTTCGCGCCGGCGCGAGCGGAACATCTCGAAGCCGTAGCCGGCGAGCGAAGAGACAGCGAGGGTGAGCACGGTTGCGAGGATCGCGACCTTCGCCGAATTCCAGAAGACGAGCGGCGCATTCACCTGAGTGAAGAACTTGGCGACGTTGGCTGCGAGTGCCTCGCCGGGCGCGAGTCTGCCCTTGATGATGTCGATCGACGAGTTGGTGGCGCCGAGGACCATCCAGATGAAGGGGAAGATGGAGAGGAAGGCCATCAGGCCGACGAAGCCGTAGGTCAGGACGGCCGATGCGGCGCGTGCCGGGTTTTTCATCGCTCGCGCTCCCTTGCCAGATAGAACTGCAGGGCGGCGAGCAATGCGACGAGCACGACGATGACGTAGGAGACCGTCGCCGCATAGCCGAAACTCGGCATGAAGCGGAAGGTGAGATTATAGATATAGAGCGAGAGCGTCAGCGTCGCGTTGGAGGGCCCGCCCTTGCCTTCGGTCAGGTTATAGACCTCGTCGAAGAGCTGCAGCGTGCCGATCGTCGAAATCACCGTCGTGAACAGGATGACCGGCTTCAGGAGCGGAATGGTGATATGGGTGAAGCGCGCCCAGGCCGGCACGCCGTCGATGCGGGCGACCTCGTAGATCGATTTGTCGATGTTCTGCAGGGCGGCAAGGTAGAAGATCATGTTGTAGCCGGTCCAACGCCAAGTGATCGCAATGATGACGAGGGTCTTCGCCCAGAAGGGATGCGTGAGCCACGGAATGGGCGAGGCAATGAGGCCGATCGCCTGGAGCGTCGAATTGACGATGCCGTCGGGCGCGAACATGCCCTTGAACAGCACGGAATAGGCGACGAGGGAGGTGACGCAGGGCAGGAAGATCGCGGTGCGGAAGAAGCCTCGGCCGGTGAGCCGTGGATTGTTGAGGAGCGAGGCGAGGATCAGCGCAAGCAGAATCATGATCGGCACCTGCACGACGAAATAGGTCATCGTGTTGGTGAGTGCCTTGAGGAAGACCGGATCGTTCCAGAGGCGGATGATGTTCGCGAAGCCGGCGAATTTCATCATCATGCCGCGGCCGGACTGGAAGGACATCCAGAGCGACCACAGAATCGGGTAGACCATGAAAAGCGCGATCAGACTGAGCGCCGGCGCGACGAAGAGCCAGCCATTGACGTCGTAATATCGGCCGATGCCGCCGCGGCGCGCGTGAACCATCGTCAACCTCTTGGATAACGGAAGTCATTGGCCGTGGCTGAAGCCGCCACGGCCACGGCAGTGAAGGGTAACGCTCCTGCGTTACTGGATCTGACCGCTGATCTCGGCGTCGATCGCTTTCAGCACTTCGTCGATCGGCATGCCTTGGGTGAGCGCCGGCAGCTGCGCGGTGACCGCAAGGTCCGCCTCATTGGTGAAGACACCGTAGTTGACCGACGGTACCTTCGCCAGCCAGTCGGAGAAGTTCTGCCAGACCTTCTCGCCGCCGAAGAACGGGTCGGCCTCCTCGTAGGCTGCGCCGCCCCGGGCGGCGAGCAGCGAGCCGACGGCGCCGCGGTCCTGCAGGATAGTCTGGTAGAAGTCGATGTCCTTGCCGTAGATCTCGTTCAGGAAGTCGATCGCCTCGGCCTTCTCCTCCGAGCTTTCGAGCACGTACCAGCTCGAACCGCCAAGGTTGGAGGCATGGGTCGCGCCGTCGACGACAAGCGCCGGTATCGGCGCCACGCCCCATTTGCCGGCCTGGTCCGGCTGCGCCTTGATGGTGCCGGTGATCCAAACGCCGGTCACGACCGCCGCGACGTCGCCGGAGGTGAAGGTGGCGACCCAGTCGGACCAGCCGTTGGCCGGCTTGTAGATATTTGTGGACGTGATCTTACCGACCGTCTCGAGCGCCGCCTTCAGCGCCGCATTGCCGGTGATGTTCGGCTTGCCCTCCTTGTCGAAATACCATTGCCCGGCCGATTGCATCATGATGCGGACGATACCGGCATCGTTCGGGTCGAGGCCCATCATCTTCTTGCCGGTCTTGGCCTCGACCTGCTGGCCGATCTCAATGAAACGATCCCAGGTGATGTTCTGCATGTCCTCGGGCTTGAACCCGGCCTGCTCCAGGTAATCTTTGCGATAATAGAG
>JAPSJG010000257.1 GCA_031178305.1 Sinorhizobium sp. | reverse complement strand
ACACGCGGCACCTCGGCACAGCCCGGCCCCCGCGAAACTCCGACCCGCTGTAATTGTAGCGGCTCACCGCCGCGGCGTTCGCCGGGGGATCGTCGAACTGGTGATGGAGACGGGATCGCTCGCTGGAAACGTATCCTCGAGCCCCTCCTCCAATTGTTCTTCCATCGCATGCTGGTCATGGGCCTGGCGGGCGCTTGCGAGCGCCCCTTCCGGTACCGAGGAAGATCGCCTGGTGCCGGTGATGCCCAGCGGGGCCTCATCCGCTTGAGCTGCGGCAGCAAGGATTTCCTTCGCCCGTGAAACGGCATTCATCCTGTTGAGCGAACCCTCTGCGTCCTGCGGGCAGAGGACCGTTACGATCTCCCCGTTCTCGCCCACGAACTCGACGGTATATCCAGCCTTGCCGCCGCGTTCGGGATGGACCTGTATCCCAACGATCCGCATCGGTTCCCCTCCTGTGAAGGGCAATGCCGCAATCATCAACAATGCAACGAACGACGCCGCGGCTTCTTGGCTCAGTCTACCAGATTTGCCCGATCGCCGACAGCTTGCGCTCCGGCGATCGCTAGAGGGAACCGGCCAATGCCCGCACGGAGTCGCGTGACGCTTGGAATCCCGACATGCCGTTCTTCCTCTCTTTGGCCATGGCCCGCGTACAGGCGGCGAAGGCGTCGAGGGAGCGATCATAGACGCTCGTTTGCACGTCCATCATGCCGAGCACGGTGTGAAACAGATTGTCATGCGATTTCCGCGTGTCGGCATCCTTGGCGAGACAGCCGGTATCGACCCCCATCGTCACCTGGTAGGACTTGGAGAACCAGGCGATGAAGGGGACCTGCGTCTGCTCCTTCGGCGCTACCGCATAAGGCGCGCCGTGCAGGTAGATGCCGTTCTCGCCAAGCGACTCTCCGTGATCCGACATATAGATCATCGCCCCGGCCAGATGATCCTGGTGCTTTTCGATGAGCCGGGCGACGCTCGCCAGAATGTGGTCGGTGTAAAGGATGGTGTTGTCATAGGCGTTGACGATTTCATCGGTTGTGCAGCGCATCAGTTCCGGCGTGCGGCAGTCGGGCGTGAAGCGGCGGAAGGCCATGGGGTAGCGCAGATAGTAGGATGGTCCGTGGCTGCCGAGTTGGTGCAGCACGATGACGCTGTCTGTCGTCACGGAACCAAGCTTTCGATCCAGTTCACCGAGCAGGATTTCATCAAGGCATTCGCCGTTGTTGCAGAGCGGGCTCCGCTTCTGCCGCGACAAGCTGGCGAAGCTGATAAGGTTGGCGATGCCCTTGCTGCCGGTGTTGTTATCCCACCAGGTGACGGAAACGCCTGCATGCGTCAGTACGTTGACCAGGTTCTCGGTGGAGCGCGCCTTCCAGTCGCTGTACTGCTTGCGCGGATAGACGGAAAACATGCAGGGCAGCGAGACGGCGGTCGCCGTGCCGCAGCTCGTCGTGTCTCGATAGTTGACGACGCCGAGCTCCTTCAGTTCCGGATTCGTCTCGCGCTTGTAGCCATTGAGCGAGAAATTCATCGCTCGCGCCGTCTCGCCTGCGACCACGACGACGACGACCGGCCTTCCGGCACCGGCAATGCGTGGTCCTTCCGTTGCATCGGTCCCGAGCGGCTTTACCACCAGGTTGCGCTCGCGATAGGTGGAGAGGCCGTAGCGCACCGCCGCCGAGATCGGCCCCGCGGGATTGAAGCGCGGCATCAAGTCCCTGTGCTCGCGCAGCGCATAGGCGATGGTGGCGAAATTGCCGTAGATGAGCAGACCGCTCAGGACGATTGATGGAGCGATGAAGAGGAAATTGACGCCGGCCTTGGCGAAGAATCGCCTATGCGTGATGTTTATCCAGGCGATCAGAAGCGAGGGAATGAGGGCATATAGCGCGAGATGAAGCGCAAGACTGCCGGTCAGCAGATGGCCCGCCTCGGCCCCGGTCGTCGTCGCAACATTGCCGATCATGTCCTTGTCGATAACGACGCCGAACGTATCGACGAAATAGGAGGCTGAAGCCGAGACGAGAATAGAGAAGATCAGGACCGGCTTCGTCACGTACTTCATGGAAAGTGCCGTGAGGACTGAAAAGGTCGTGAGCCAGAGCGCCGCACCGAGCGCCAGTAACCCCGGCCACGCGCGATCGAAATAGATCACCGCATGGCTCCAGAATGCCTTGTTGGTTACCAGCAGCAGATAAAGCGTCACAATGGCGCTCAGCGCCACGCTTCCGATTTCGGGTCGGCGAATTCTGAAAGTAGCCAAACATCTATCTCCAAGTGCGAGCTTGTCGCTCATTAAGTCGCGGCGTCTCGGGCCGGCATCGACGGCTCGCGGATTGCAACCGATCGCCGGCACATCTCGACACATCCGCCTGTAACGCGGGCTAACTGTCGAACTTCTGTCAGGAGCCCCTCCGCGGACACGGGGGCGCTTGGCTGATGTGAGACGTGGACAGTATTTCGACAGCTTTCGCGATGGCACGGGTAGCCGTCGCCAAGACTGACGACACTCGCTCCCGTTTCGCCGCATCCATTGAACGTTGCACTTCCGGGAAAACCGCATATGGTCCATGGTCGCCGGCCGTAAGAAGGTTTGAATTCAAGGAAACGCATGCGCCTGCTGCTCGTTGAAGACAGTCAACGCCTCATCGAACTCGTGGGCGAGACCATGCGTGAGGCGGGCTGGAGGCTTGATGCGGTTTCGAGCGTCCGCGCAGCAGAGGCCGCTATTGCCGAACGGGAGCACGACCTTGTGCTTCTCGACCTCGGATTGCCGGACGGCGACGGGCTCGATCTGTTGAGATGGATAAGGCAGGAGCATGCCGGCCTGCCTGTATTGATCATCACGGCCCGCGGTTCGGTCGATGAGCGCGTTCAGGGACTGGATGCCGGCGCCGACGACTATCTGCTGAAGCCGTTCCACCACCGCGAATTGCTGTCGCGCTGCAGGGCCATGCTTAGACGTAACCCGCACGCAATCCAGCCCGTTCTCGAAGCGGGCGCCTTGCGCTTCGACCCTGCCACGGCGGAACTCAGCTGTGACGGCGCCGTCGTGCCGCTGCCGCCGCGGGAACGGTCGTTGATCGAGATATTGATGCGCGAGGTCGGACGCGTCGTTCCCAAGCGCCGACTGGAGGTCGCGCTTTCCGAATATGGGCAGGAACTCAGTGCTAATGCGCTGGAACTCGCCGTTTCCCGCGTCCGCAAGCGGTTGCAGCCGCTCGATACGGGCGTGTTGATCGAAACCGTGCGCGGCATCGGCTATCTATTGCGGACAGCCGCATGAGAAAGCAAAATTCGTCACTGATCGGCATCGTCGCGAGGCGCATTTTCGCCTTTTCGCTGCTTGCGATGGTTCTGCAGATCGGCGTCGTCTTCGCCGATTATTGGTTCGACGATTACAAGCTCAGCATTCTCATGCTCCAGCAGGAGACGGAGACCCTTTCGCAGGGAATCACCAGGCATGAGGGAGGCCTGACTTACAGGCCGGATGATGAAACACGGGACCGCTATCTGGAGCGCCGTGGCGATGTGGGCGCAATCTACGTCCGCGTGCGCACCGCTTCCGGCTCGATACTCTTTTCCAACTGTACGACTGAGTGCGCCGAGCACTTTCTGCCTTTGAGCGTCGACGTGCCGAGCTTCTGGAAGCGCGTGATCGCGCCGGGTAAGCCCTTCAGCGTCGCCGGCGGCCAATCCTTCGATCGCGACGGCGTGCCGGTCCTCGTCGAACTCGCTGTCATCAAAGACCCGAACGGTTTCATGTACAGCGCCCTGCTGCACGAGATGATCGATTCGATGATCGTGCCGATGACGCTGATGTTCTGTCTCGTCATCGGCGCCACCATCTGGTCGATCCGCAGCGCGTTGAAGCCGGTAGCCATGGCAGTCAAGGCCGCAGACGCCATTGACCCACGCGACAGCGGCGCGCGCCTGCCGGTTACCCGGATGCCGCAGGAAATCGAACGACTGGTGAGTGCCGTCAACCGGCTGCTCGCACGTCTCGGCGACCTCATCCAGTCGCAGAAGGTCTTTTCCGCCTCGATAGCCCATGAAATTCGGACTCCGGTCGCGATCGCCAAGATGGAATTAAGTCGAATCGCGGATCCCCGCGCACGCAATGCCGAGCGCGATCTCGATGCGCTTACCCATATTCTGGAGCAGTTGACCTCGCTTGCCCGTGCCGATGCCGTCGACCCTTCCGCCTTCCAGCGGGCCAGTCTTTCCGGGATCGGGGCCGAGGTCGCGGAAGCGACGGCGCCCTTCGTCTTCGACCAGGGCAAGTCGATCGAGTTTATGGACCACGGCACGGCGCCGGTCACCGTTATCCCCGGGCTGGTCGAGAACATGCTCAGAAACCTGATCGAGAATGCGGTCAAGCATAATCCTCCAGGCACGACCATCGTCGTCACCTGCGGGCCAGGCCCGCGGGTGACCATCGAGGACAATGGCCGGGGTCTTGTCGACCTGCCGGAGCACAACGAGGATCTCGGTTACGTCAAGCGCTCCGGCCAACTTGGCCTCGGCCTCAAGATCGTTCATCGCATTGCCGAACTCCACAAGGCGCAAATCGCGATCGACACGGCGCGTGACCGCGGGACGAAAATCACCATCGGCTTCGCGGCAGCCCAGTAGTTTCCACTCCCACTCAATCACATTTAGTAGGCACGATGCATATTTTTTAATCTGCCACGTTTTCTTGGATGCAGATTCCGTGCCCAATCTACAATCGGATGCTATCTGGCTGTGCAACTTCCGTCTCGCCCACCCCAGCCCCGAGCAACCATGTCCAAGGCTACACTCCTGCTTCGCCGCCTGGTCCCGTCTCTCGTGCCGGTCAGTCATATCGAGCGGCTTCGTTCGTCATGCGGCGCTCTGCTCGGGATCTTGTTGACAGGCTTCATCAGCACGCTGGCAATAGGCGACGATGCCAGCCTGCCGCTTCTCATCGCACCGATGGGCGCCTCCGCCGTGTTGCTCTTTGCCGCGCCGTCGAGCCCGCTGGCGCAGCCCTGGTCGATCCTCGGCGGCAACATCGTTTCTTCGGCAGTCGGTGTGACCTCTGCGCTTCTCATCCCCGATCCGGTCGTTGCCGCCGCTATCGCCGTCGCGGTTGCGATCGGCGTGATGCTTCTTCTCGGCTGCCTGCACCCGCCAAGCGGCGCCGTCGCACTCACGGCCGTGCTGGGCGGCCCGGCCATTCGCGAGGCAGGCTATGCCTTCGTGTTCTCCCCCGTCGCCATCAATTCGCTGCTCATCCTTGCGGTCGCCCTCGTCTTCAACAACCTGACCGGTCGCCGCTATCCACACCTGCCGACCGCCGCCAATCCGCACAACACGCAGGACCCGCTGCCGAGCAAGCGCCTTGGCGTCGTGCCGGAGGACCTGCAGGCGGTGTTGGCGCAATATGGCGAGGTCGTCGACATCAGCCCCGAAGATCTCGACAACTTCATCCACCAGGCGCAGTACATGCCGGTCGTGGACGCGGACAATCGCGTCGTCGGGATCGTCACGCAATCCGACTTGATCGCCGCTCTGTTCCAGCGGCGACTCGATGCCGGGGACTCCCGCGACGTCGCCTGAACATCGCCGATGTAATCTCGTAACCAACGAGGGCTCCAGATCTGGATCGAGCCATCACAGATGCGCCACGGCAAATTCATTCGATTGACTTACTCATTTGAATGATGCAGGATTGAGGCCATGACAAACAATGACCTCATTATGCAGCCCCGCGGCGACGCCACGCGCGACAAGCTTCTCAATGCCGCCATCGACGTCTTCGGGCGCTACGGTTTCGACGGCGCAACGACCCGAAAGCTCGCCGACACGGCGGGCGTCAATCTCCAGGCGATCCCCTATTATTTCGGCGGCAAGGAAGGCCTCTTCATCGCGGCGGCATATCAAGAAGGGCGGCCTGACCATATGGCTCAACGCCGAGCTGGACGTGCTATGGGAGCGGGTGAACA
>JAPSJG010000256.1 GCA_031178305.1 Sinorhizobium sp. | reverse complement strand
AATTGCCGAGCACTCGCGCCGATCAGAAGATCTTCGCGAATTCCTCGACGTTCGAGGCATCATAGACGAAGGGATCGGCCATGGCGCCTTCATTGTTCTCGTCAAGCTTCACCGTGCCCATGCGGCCCATCTTCAGTTCCGCGCCGGGCTTGGCCTCGGCACCCTGGATCAGGTCGTAGGCGATCATCGTTGCCGAATAGCCGAGGTCGATCGGGTTCCAGATCGCGAAGGACTTGGAAGCGCCCGATTTGACATGGCCGGCCATTTCGGACGGGAGGCCTAGACCGGTAACGTTGATCTGGCCGATCTTGCCGGCGTCGGTGACGGCCTGCGCGGCGGCGACGATGCCGACCGAGGTCGGAGCGACGATCGCCTTCAGGTTCGGATAGGACTGAATGAGGCCTTGCGTCTCGCGATATGACTTATCGGCAAGGTCATCGCCATAGACGGTCGCGACGACGTTGATGCCCTTGTAGTTGTCCTGGACCTTCTTCATCTCGGCGATCCAGGTGTTCTGGTTCGTCGCCGTTGCCGAGGCGGAGAGCACCGCGACATCGCCGCCCTCGGGCAGATGATCGGCGGCAAGCTTGATGATCATATTGCCGATCAGCGCGTTCGAAGACGGGTTGAGGTGCATCATGCGGCCTTCCTTGGCGACGCCCGAATCCCACGAAATGACCTTGATGCCGCGGTCCATCGCCTTCTTCAGCGCCGGCACGAGCGCGTCGGTGTCGTTGGCCGAGACCGCGATCGCATCCACCCTCTGAGCGATCAGCGAGTTGATCACCTCGATCTGGCCTTCCGCCGTCGTCGACGTCGGGCCGGTATAGATGACCTCGACGTCGCCGAGTTCCTTGGCCGCTTCCTGGGCGCCCTTGTTGGCGGCCTCGAAGAAGCCGATCCCGAGCGCCTTGACGACGAGCGCGATCTTCTTGTTCTCCGCATGAGCGGCATTGGCCATGAGCGCAACCGCAACGGCCGCCGTCACCATCAATGATTTGAGAATCTTCATCACTTTCTCCTCCCTTGGCCGAGCATCCGGAGTGGATGCTTCTGCGGCCCGACAACTCAACTCAGCGGCTTTCCGCAACAGCGCACGAAAGCCAGACCTCTCCCCTCTCCCACCCGCCTCAGGCGAATGTCGAAGCAGTTTCCGCGTCGCCCGCCGCCCGGGTGTGGGCAATCACGAGATTGACGCCGGCATTTTCAAGCATCGAGGCATGCCTGTCCTCGATACCCGAATCAGTGATCACCGTGGTGATGCGCTTCAAGCCGCAGAGAATGAGGCTCGAGCGCTTGTGAAATTTCGAGGAGTCGACGAGCACGACGAGTTCGTCTGCCTGGTCGATCAGCTTCTGCTCGGCCTGAATCAACAGCGGATCGGCTTCCATCAGCCCGAGCGGGCCTAGCCCCTGCGCGCCCATGAACATGCGCCGCGCATAGAAGTTGCGGGTCACGTCGTTTTCGAATGGGCTCAAGATGATGTTCTGCTCGCGATAGATCGTGCCGCCGGACAGCATCACCGTGTTCTTCGAATGCTTCAGCAGATGCTCGGCGATCGGAAAGGAATTCGTGAAGACCTGCATCCGGCGGTTCGCCAGGAAATGCACCATCTGGAATGTCGTCGTGCCGCCATTGATGATGATCGGCTCGCCTTCCTGGCAAAGCGCTACCGCCTCGCGGGCGATCGCCTGCTTCTCCCGCGCATGCAGCCCCTCATTAACGCTGAAGGGCCGTCCGGCAAGGCCGACGAATTGCGGCGGGTTGATTGCCTCGGCGCCGCCGCGCACCCGGCGCAAGCGTTTCTGCACGTGGAGCGACGCGATGTCGCGGCGGATCGTCGCCTCCGAACTGCCGGTGAGCTCCACCAGTTCGGGCACCGTCACGACCGGCTTCTCCTGTACTGCCGACAGGATGATCCTGTGTCTTTCTTTCTCGTGCATGCGCTCCTCCGATGCCCTGCATGCTTCCATCATCCCCAAGCATTGTCAATCAGTACCGATCATATTTTTTCATTGTGCGCTGCAATATGACTGCTTTTGATCGTTTTTGATTGACAATTGTACATCTCCCGTGTGATCTGATGACGATCAAACGCGCGGCGTAAGCACAAGCGGGCCACTGACCGGGAGGAATTCGAGATGCTCGACAAGCAACAGGGCGCACGCCTGGCCAATCTCTGGGACGACGCCAAGGCGGCAGGAATGAGCGAGCCCGAGCGGCTCCTCTACCGGTCGAACCTGCTCGGCTCGGACAAACGCATCACCAATTACGGCGGCGGCAACACCTCCGCAAAGGTCACGCAGAAGGACCCGCTGACCGGCGAGACGGTCGAGGTGCTGTGGGTCAAGGGATCGGGCGGCGATGTCGGCACCATCAGGATGGACGGATTCGCCACGCTTTACATGGACAAGCTTCGAGCTCTGAAGGGTATCTATCGCGGCGTCGAATTCGAAGACGAGATGGTCGGCTACCTGCCGCATTGCACCTTCAATCTCAATCCACGCGCCGCCTCGATAGATACGCCGCTGCACGCCTATGTGCCGAAGGCGCATGTCGACCACATGCACCCGGATGCGATCATCGCCATCGCCGCCTCGGAGAACAGCAAGGAATTGACGCAAAAGATCTTCGGCGACGAGATCGGCTGGCTGCCCTGGAAACGACCGGGCTACGAGCTCGGCCTCTGGCTCGAAAAATTCTGCCTCGAGAACCCGAAGGCACGCGGCGTGGTGCTCGAGAGCCATGGCCTCTTCACCTGGGGAGACACAGCCAAGGAGGCCTATGAGACGACGATCGAGATCATCAACCGCGCGATCGCCTGGTTCGAGGCCGAGAATACGGCACCGGCCTTCGGCGGGGCGGTGAAGCCAGTTTTCGAAGAGTCCGAGCGCGCTGCCGTTGCGAAACGGCTATTGCCGGTGATCCGCGGTCTGATCAGCGCCGAGGAAAAGAAGGTCGGCCATTTCGATGACAGCCAGGCGGTTCTCGATTTCGTCTCTTCAAGAGATCTGCAGCCCCTCGCCGCGCTCGGAACGAGTTGCCCCGACCACTTCCTCAGAACGAAGATCCGGCCGCTGGTGATCGATTTCGATCCGGCCGAGCCGGATATCGAGAAGAGCCTTGCCGGACTGCCGGAGGCGATCGCCGCCTATCGCGCCGACTACGCGGCCTATTACGAGCGCTGCAAGCGCGCCGACAGCCCGGCGATGCGCGACCCTAATGCCGTCGTCTACCTCGTTCCGGGCGTCGGCATGATCACTTTTGCCAAGGACAAGGCGACGGCGCGCATCTCCGGCGAATTCTACGTCAACGCGATCAACGTCATGCGCGGCGCCTCCGGCGTTTCGACCTATGTCGGCCTCCCGGAGCAGGAAGCCTTCGACATCGAATACTGGCTGCTCGAAGAAGCGAAACTCCAGCGCATGCCGAAGCCGAAGAGCCTTGCCGGGCGCATCGCGCTTGTCACCGGCGGCGCCGGCGGCATCGGCAAGGCGACGGCCAACCGGCTGATGCAGGAGGGCGCCTGCGTCGTCCTCGCCGATATCGACAAAGCGGCGCTCGAAGCGGCCGAAAGCGAGCTTGCCGCCCGCTACGGCAAAGACTTCGTCCGCGCCGTCAACATGAACGTGACGAGCGAGGCGGCGGTCGAAGCGGGCTTCGGCGACACGCTGCTTGCGTTCGGCGGCCTCGACATTCTTGTTTCCAACGCCGGCCTTGCCTCCTCGGCGGCGATCGAGGACACGACGCTCGCGCTCTGGAACAGGAACATGGACATCCTGGCGACGGGCTATTTCCTGGTCTCGCGCGAAGCCTTCCGTATTTTCCGTATCCAGAACGCCGGCGGCAACGTCGTCTTCGTTGCTTCGAAGAACGGGCTTGCCGCCTCGCCTGGCGCGTCTGCCTATTGCACCGCCAAGGCGGCGGAGATTCACCTCGCGCGCTGCCTCGCGCTCGAGGGCGCGTCGGCGCAGATCCGCGTCAATGTCGTCAATCCCGATGCGGTCTTACGCGGCTCGAAGATCTGGAGCGGTGAATGGAAGGAGCAGCGCGCGGCCGCCTACAAAATGGACGTCGACGCGTTGGAGGCGCATTATCGCGAGCGCTCCATGCTGAAGCTCAGCGTTTTCCCGGAGGATATCGCGGAAGCCGTCTACTTCCTCGCTTCCGACTTGTCGGCGAAATCGACCGGCAACATCGTCAATGTCGACGCGGGCAACGCCCAGTCGTTCACGCGCTGAGAAGGAGGCTGCCGTGACCACCATGATCAGCACATCCGTTATCGAAGCCGAGAACGAGCGCCGCAAGGAGGCGCTCAAGCGTGATTATGAAAGCCTCGGCGAGCGGCTCTCCCGCCGCGGCATCGACATCGAGACTGTCAAGGGGAAGGTGGCGGCTTATGGCGTCGCCGTCCCGTCCTGGGGCGTCGGCACCGGCGGCACGCGCTTTGCCCGCTTTCCCGGCCAGGGCGAGCCGCGCAATATCTACGATAAGCTCGAGGATTGCGGCGTCATCCATCAGCTGACGCGCGCGACGCCGACCGTGTCGCTTCACATCCCCTGGGACAAGGTTGCCGATCTTGCGGCGCTGAAGGAGAAGGGCACGGCGCTCGGCTTAAGCTTCGATGCCATGAACTCCAATACCTTCTCCGATGCACCCGGCCAGGCGCATTCCTATAAGTTCGGGTCGCTCACCCATACCGACGCGGCGACGCGCCGGCAAGCGGTCGAGCACAATCTCGAATGCATCGAGATCGGCAAGGCGCTCGGCTCGAAGGCGCTGACTGTCTGGATCGGCGACGGCTCCAATTTTCCGGGCCAAAGCAACTTCACCCGCGCCTTCGAGCGCTACCTCGACTCGATGAAACAGGTCTATGCGGCGCTCCCCGATGACTGGCGCATCTTCACCGAACACAAGATGTACGAGCCGGCCTTCTATTCGACCGTGGTGCAGGACTGGGGAACCAACTACCTGATCGCACAGGAACTCGGCCCTAAGGCCTTCTGCCTCGTCGATCTCGGGCATCACGCACCGAACGTCAATATCGAGATGATCGTCGCCAGGTTGATCCAGTTCAGGAAACTCGGCGGCTTCCACTTCAACGATTCGAAATATGGTGACGACGATCTCGACACCGGCTCGATCGATCCATACCGCCTCTTCCTGGTCTTCAACGAGCTCGTCGACGCCGAGACGCGTGGGCCGGAGGGCTTTGATCCGGCGCATATGCTCGACCAGAGCCACAATGTGACGGATCCGATCGAAAGCCTGATGACGAGCGCGATGGAAGTCTGCCGCGCCTATGCCCAGGCGCTCATCGTCAACCGCGGGGCGCTCGAGAGCTTCCAAGAGGAGAATGACGCGCTGATGGCGTCCGAGACGCTGAAGGCCGCCTTCCGCATCGATGTCGAACCGATCCTCGCCATGGCCCGCCTTGAAGCCGGCGGCGCGATCGCGCCGGTTGCGACCTACCGGGCAAGCGGCTACCGCGCAAAGGTAGCGTACGAACGGCCGGCGATCGCAGGCGGTGGCGGCGGTATCGTCTGAAGCGACCGTGATCAACCGTTGACGCATCGCCTACCGCATTCGTCGCCCCGGTTCGCTTCGGACCGGGGCTTTTCGTCTCTGTCTTTTCGGAACAAATCGAGCCATGACCGCTCGGCGCGCGGACATCCTATACGCGCAGAAAATCGCTGCGCGATCGAATCGCCCCTATCTGATCCCAAAGGAGAGGCTCTCTTTCTATAGAGCGCGTCGCACTTTCAATGCATGACCGAAAGGAAAATCAATGGGCATCGAAAGCATTCTGGTATTCCTGCTCGTCGGGGCCTTGGCGGGGTGGCTCGCCGGTCTGATCGTGAGCGGCTTCGGCTTCGGGCTGATCGGCATCCTCGGTGCTCTCGTTGCCGGCTATCTGTTTCCGGCTCTCGGGGTCACGCTCGGCACCGGCATTCTTGCTGCGATCATTCATGCGACGATCGGCGCTATCATTCTTCTGGTGCTGATCCG
>JAPSJG010000008.1 GCA_031178305.1 Sinorhizobium sp. | reverse complement strand
CCTGCGCGCCCAGGCGGCTGATCTTCACGATCTCGGTGCTCATGGCTTCCGCCCCGCGAGAAGAAACTCCTTGTTGCCGTCGCCACCGGCAATCGGCGAGGGGACGAGGCCAAGGCTCTGCCAGCCCCTCTCTTCCACGAGCCAGCGCTCCAACTCGGCCGCCACCGCCGGGGCGCTCTCCGGATCCTTGAGCAGCCCCGCCTTGCTGATGGCATCGCGCCCCGCTTCGAATTGCGGCTTGACGAGTAGGATGCACCGCGCGCCGGGTTCCGCGATCGCGAGCGCCGGCGGCAGCGCCAGCTTCAGGGAAATGAAGGAAACGTCGGAAACGACGAAAGTAATCATCCGGTTACCAATGTCGTCCGCCGTCATCGCCCTTGCATTCAGCCCCTCGATATTGGTGACGCGCGGATCGCCGGCGACGCGCGGATGCATCTGTCCGTGGCCGACGTCGACGGCAACTACATGGGCGGCCCCGCGCTCGAGCAAGACGTCGGTAAAGCCTCCGGTCGAGGCGCCGATATCAAGACAGATCTCATCTGCCGGATCGAAGCCGAAATGGTCGAGCGCTGCGACGAGCTTCAGCGCCGCGCGCGAGACATAGGCTTGCGCCGGATCGTCGATGGTGATCGCCACGCCGTCGGCAAAGGCGGCGGCGGGCTTGGTGACGGTGCGCCCGTCGACCTTCACGGTGCCGCGCTGGATGGCATCGCGGGCGCGGGCGCGGCTCGCCACCAGACTCTTGTTCAGGAGCAATTGGTCGAGGCGGATCATGCTGTGCGTTTCGTCGGACATGAAGCGTCATCGCGCGTCGCGCGACGCAATGCAAGGGGCGATCTTGACCTGCTTGGGCTTGACTCAGCCGGCGGCGCCGAGGCCGACCGTCTGCTTCTGACCAAGCGCCTTGAAAACCGTCGAGACGATGCCGGCGCGATCGAGCCCAGCCAGCGCATACATTGCTTCGGGCTTCGCCTGTTCCATCCAGATGTCCGGCATCGCCATCGGCCGCACGCGAAGACCGCCATCGAGCAGGCCCTCTTCCGCCAGGAAATGCAGCACATGGCTGGCGAAGCCGCCGATTGCGCCTTCCTCGATGGTGATCAGCACCTCGTGGTTGCGGGCAAGTTGGCGGACGAGATCATGGTCGAGCGGCTTGGCAAAACGCGCGTCGGCGACGGTTGTCGAGAGGCCGGCGGCATCGAGGTCCTCGGCGGCAAGCAGACAGTCGGCGAGCCGCGTACCGAAGGAAAGCAGAGCGACCTTCGTGCCCTCCTTGACGATGCGGCCCTTGCCGATCGCAAGGATCTCGCCCCGCTCCGGCAATTCGACGCCGACGCCCTCGCCGCGGGGATAACGGAAGGAAATCGGGCCTTCGTCAAAGGCTGCCGCGGTGCGCACCATATGCTTCAACTCCGCCTCGTCGGCGGCCGCCATCACCACAAAGCCCGGCAGCGATGCGAGATAGGTCGTGTCGAAGGAGCCGGCATGGGTCGGTCCATCGGCGCCGACGAAGCCGGCGCGGTCGATCGGGAAACGGACCGGCAGGCCCTGGATCGCCACGTCGTGAACGACCTGGTCGTAGGCGCGCTGCAGGAAGGTGGAATAGAGCGCCGCGAAGGGCTTGTAGCCTTCCGCCGCGAGACCCGCGGCGAAGGTCACCGCGTGCTGCTCGGCGATGCCGACATCGAAACAGCGCGAGGGGTGCACGGCCGCGAAACGGTCGAGCCCGGTGCCGGACGGCATGGCGGCGGTGATCGCCACGATCTTGTCGTCGAGGCTTGCCTCCTGGACGAGTGCGTCGGCAAAGACCGAGGTGTAGGCCGGTGCATTCGGCTTCGCCTTGGCCTGCGTTCCGGTGATGACGTCGAACTTGTTGACGCCGTGGTATTTGTCGGCAGCGGCTTCCGCCGGCGGGTAGCCCTTGCCCTTCTGCGTCACGACATGGATCAGCACCGGCCCGCGGGCATTGTCGCGAACGTTGCGAAGCACCGGCAGCAGATGGTCGAAGGAGTGCCCGTCGATCGGGCCGATGTGGTAGAACCCCATCTCCTCGAACAGCGTGCCGCCGGTGACGTAGCCGCGCGCATGCTCGACGGCGCGGGTGATTGCCCGGTCGACCGTCTTGCCGAGATAGGCCGTCAGCTTCTTGCCGACTTCCCGGATGCCCATATAGGTGCGGCCCGAGGCCAGCCGCGCCAGATAGGCGCTCATCGCCCCCGTCGGCGGCGCGATCGACATGTCGTTGTCGTTGAGGATGACGATCAGGCGGGCGTCGAGCGCGCCGGCATTGTTGAGCGCCTCATAGGCCATGCCGGCCGACATCGCGCCGTCGCCGATGACCGCGATGACGTTGCGGCTCTTGCCGTCGAGGTCGGCGGCGACCGCCATGCCGAGGCCGGCGGAGATCGAGGTCGAGGAATGCGCGGCCCCGAAGGGGTCGTATTCGCTTTCGGCCCGTCGGGTGAAGCCGGAAAGCCCGCCCTCCTGTCGCAATGTGCGAATTCGGTCGCGCCGCCCGGTGAGGATCTTGTGCGGATAGCATTGATGGCCGACATCGAAGATCAGCCGGTCATTCGGCGTATCGAAGATCTTATGGATGGCGATCGTCAGTTCGACGACGCCGAGGCCGGCGCCGAGATGCCCGCCTGTGCGCGATACCGCGTCGATCATTTCTGCGCGCAATTCGCTCGCCAATTGCGGCAGATCCCGATCGTCGATCTTCTTCAGATCGTCGGGATACTTGACCTTGTCGAGCAAAGGAGTCGCAGGCATCGGATTGGTCGGCAATTGTGTCACGCTTGTCGCCCCATGCGCACCGGCGGATCGGGCGCGATCTGTTTGGTTGTGTCCGTCAACACGGCTGTTTAGACGCAATCGCCGTTGAACGCAAAATTTAGGCTTTCCTGCGTCTTCGACCGAGAACTTAACGAAAATTAGCGTTCCGGCAAAGGGATGAACTCCTCTTCATCCCCCGGAACGATGTCGAAACGGCCGCTGCGCCACTCTTCCTTGGCCTTGTCGATCCGCTCCTTGGACGAGGAAACGAAATTCCACCAGATGTGGCGCGGCGAGCCGAGCGGGGCCCCGCCGAAGAGCATGACATGGCAGCCGGAGGGGCCGGCCGTGATGGTGATCTCGTCGCCTGGGCGGAAGACGAGAAGCTGGTTGTCGGCGAAACGGTCGCCGGAGATGACCGCTTCGCCCGAGAGGATGTAGAGCGCACGCTCCTCCCATTGCGCGGCAAATGGCGCGCTTCTGCCGGCATCGATCTTGAGGTCGACATAGATCGTATCGGTGAAGACAGAGACGGGCGAGGCTTCACCCTCGAACCGGCCGATGACGACGCGTACACGCACGCCGCCGTCGGCGAGATGCGGCAGCATCCGCTCCTCGGTATGGGTGAAGATCGGATCGATCTCCTCCTTTTCGTCGGGCAGCGCCAGCCAGGTCTGCAATCCGGAGAGCGAGCGCTCGTGTCCGCGCTGGTTTTCCGGGGAGCGCTCGGAATGCACGATGCCGCGCCCGGCCGTCATCAGGTTCACATCGCCCGGCCGGATCACCATCTCGGTACCGAGACTGTCGCGATGCTTGATCTCGCCGTCGAAGAGATAGGTGACGGTCGAAAGCCCGATATGCGGATGCGGGCGCACGTCGATCGCTTCTCCCGCGCGCAGCAGGGCGGGTCCCATGCGGTCGAAGAAGATGAACGGGCCGACGAGCCGCCGCCGCGCCGTCGGCAAGGCGCGCCGCACCTCGAGCCCGCCGATATCGCTGGTGCGCGGAATGATCAGATGCTCGATGGCGTCACAGGCCGGCTTGTCGCCTGCGAGCGGGTCGGGGCCTGGAAAGAAGGACATGGCACGCGCTCCGTTTGGTAGGGATCGTCTTCAAGATTATCCGCGATCCCGTACGCCTGATAGCGGGTGTCAGATGACCTGTGTTTCCGCTGTGGGCTAATGAGAGTGGTCGCTTGTCACGGGTCGACAACCTGCCGTGCGGTCGGAAGCCTCTCACCCCGGCCCTCTGACCGCAGGTAGGAGAGGGACTACGCGGCGCCGCTTGTGCCTTCCCCCGCTTGCGGGGAGAAGGTGCCGGTCCACCCTCCGCAGCTGCTGCGCAGACGGGCAGGCGGATCAGGGGCGACTTCTGAGAATCCTCCTATTGCTCCGCATCCAGCGGCTCGACACCCTGGGGCCTTCCGGCACGGTCGAGGCGAATCTTTTCGATACGGTCCTCGGCGGCCTTCAGGAGCGCCTCGCAATGCTTCTTCAGGGCCTCGCCGCGTTCGTAGATTTCGATCGACTTGTCGAGCGCCACGTCGCCGCGCTCGAGTGCCGAGACGATGCGCTCCAGTTCCTCGACGGCCTGTTCGAAGGAGAGGGCGGAAACGTCCGGTTGCGTGCTGGTGTTCATCAATTACCCCCTCATGAGTCTCAGGATGTGCATGGCGGCCGATTCGGCAAGACCCTCAAGATCATAGCCGCCCTCGAGCATGCTGACGATACGGTTGCCTGAGCTCTTGCCGGCGACTTCCATAAGGCGTCCCGTCGCCCAGTCGAAGTCCTCCGCCATCAGATTGAGCTGGGCCAAAGGATCGCGGTGATGCGCGTCGAAGCCGGCGGAGATCAGCACGAGGTCCGGGCGGAAATTGTCGAGTGCTGCGACAATGCGCGTGCGGAACGCGTCGCGGAAATGCTCGCTGCCGCTGTTGGGCGATAGCGGCGCGTTGACGATATTGTTCCTGACACCCGTCTCTTCCCTGGCGCCAGTACCCGGATAGAGCGGCATCTGGTGCGTGGAGCAGAAAAGTACGGACGGGTCATGCCAGAAGATGTCCTGCGTGCCATTGCCGTGGTGCACGTCCCAATCGACGATCGCCACCCGCTCGACTCCATGCGTTCGTTGCGCATGGCGCGCGGCGATCGCGATCGTATTGAAGAAGCAGAAGCCCATGGGCCTGTTCTTCTCCGCGTGGTGGCCGGGTGGGCGCGCGGCGACGAAGGCATTGTCCGCCTCGCCGGCGAAGACGGCGTCCACGGCCGCGACAGCGGCGCCGATGGCCGTCAATGCGGCGTCGAAGCTCAAGGGGCTTGCAAAGGTATCTGCTTCGATCTGCGTGATGTCCTCTTCCGGAATCCACTTTTTGATCGAGTGCAGATGCTCTTCGGTATGGGCGAGAAGGACCAGATCCTCATCGGCTCTCGCTGCCTCCATCCGCGTCAGCTCGGCGAAGTTCGGGTGCTCCAGCGCAAGGTTCAGCGCTTTCAGCCGATCCGGCCTTTCAGGGTGTCCCTCCGGAACGATGTGTTCCAGGAAGATCGGGTTTTCATAGAGCTGCGTGGTCATCTGCGCAAAGCTAGTGCGCGAACCTGTCAAAATCCATGGCAGCGGCGGCAATTCTGGCGATTTTCAACAGCGCGGATCGATGAGGATCTTGCCGTCCCGACGCGGATCGGCCTGATGCGCGAGCGCGTCGGCGAGTCGGCTTAAGGGATAAGTTGCCGCGACGGGGCTTGCGAAGAGCCCGCCACGCAGGCCCGCAAAGCTTCGGGCGAAGGCTGCGTCGATCGCCTCGCGGCCGGCCGAATGCACCCAAGTCCTGAGCCAAAGGAAGGCGAACCGGACATCGGGCCGGGCGGCGATTGCCTCTTGCGGCACCGGAACCCCACTCAAGGCGCCGTACTGGACCAGGATGCCGCCCGGATGAATGGACCGGCGGATCAGTGCGCCGGCAAGTGTGCCGCCGACGGCGTCGAGCACGGCATCGAACGTCGTTGCCGGGGGGAGGCCGCTGCCGTCGGTGATGATGATCCTTTGCCCCGCACCGAAGCGGGTGAGACTTTTCTCGCTGCGGAGGATCGCCGCCGGCACCATGCCTTCGCGCTCAATGAGCTTCATCAACATGCCGCCGATTGCCGAGCCCGCCGCGGTGACAGCGACCGCGCGGCCCTCCAGAGAGCCGAAATGCATGCGCAGATCCTCGACGAGCCGAAGGGCCGTCAGCGGGTTGATGTAGCTCATCGCCGCCTGGCTGTCGCTGATATCGTCCGGCACGCGAAAGCACCAGTTCGCCGGACGCACCAGGAATTGCTGCCAAAGCCCGCTGGCGCCGATCGGCATCACGCGATCGCCCGGTTTGAGATCGCCGACGTCTTGGCCGACGCGGCTGATCACGCCGACACCCTCGAAACCGGGCACAAAGGGCAGTTCGGTGCGAGCGCGATAGGCGCCGGTGACGGGGATGAGGTCGGACGGGTTGATCGCTGCGAGGTGGATCTCAATCTCTACCTCGCCCGCGGCCGGGGCGACGCGTTCGGCATCCAGGAGTTCGATCACTTGTTCGGGGTCGCCAAACTGTCTAACGAGGGTCGAGCGCATGGGAGGATCTCGGCATGGACGGCATCAAGCGGGAGAATGTCACGGAAATCCGCATCCCGTTTCGCGATATAGACATGCATGGCCACATGCACAATGCAGCCTATTACGCGCATGCGGAGGCGGCGCTCGCCAATCTCTGGCGATGCCGGCCGGTGGTTGAAAACGAGCCGGCCTATCTCGTGCGCCGCTCGGCCTGCACCTTTCACCGCGGATTGCGCTTCGACGATGCTGCCCGGTTTACCGTCACTGTCGCTAAACTCGGCGGCAGCTCCGTGAGCTTTGCCGTTCGTGTCGAGACCGGCGATGCGCTCGCCGCCGAACTCGAAATCGTCTGGGTCGCCGTCAACCCTGCCGGCAAGCAGCCAGTGCCGCTGCCGGCACCGACGCGCGAGTGGCTTGCCGGCTACGCCAGCTGATCCGCCCCGACACTGCGGAAATGGGCGACCATGCCCATGCCGCCCCCCACCCCCATCATGGCAAGACCCTGGTTTCCTGATGCCGCCTCGAGCATCTGCGAGAACAGCCGGACGACGAGGATTGCCCCGGAAGCGCCATAGGGGTGGCCGAGTGCGATCGCGCCGCCGTCGAGATTGACGCGCGCCGGCGCGATCTCGAGCAGGTCCAGACTGCCGAGAACCTGCGAGGCAAAGGCTTCGTTGAACTCGATCAAATCGATGTCGCCGAGGTCGAGCCCCGGATTGCGGCCGCGTAGTCTCGCCACCGCTGGAACGGGGCCGAGGCCGAGCAGGTTCGGGTCGACCCCGGCCGTCGCCGCGTCGACGAATTCGAGCGCGAATGGAACTCCGAGCCGGCGCGCCTCGGCAAGCGATGTAACCAGCACCACGGCCGCACCGTCGTTGATCGGGCAGGCATTGCCGGCGGTGACGGTGCCGCCAATGACGAAGACCGGTTTCAGCCGGGCGAGCGTCTCGGCAGAGGCATTGGCGCGGGGGCATTCATCCTTGGCGACGGGGCCTGACTGAGTAGGCACCGGCACGATCTCGCGGGCAAACCGGCCCGCAGCCTCCGCGGCGACGGCGCGGCGATGGCTTTCAAGCGCGAACTGATCCTGCCGCTCACGCGAGATGCCACTGGCGGCAGCGACATTTTCGGCCGCGACACCCATGTCCGGATCGCCGATGAAATCGGGCGCCATGCGGGCACGCTTCACCGGCTGTAGTTCCTCGCCCCGCGCAACCGGCGGCCTGAGCCGAATATGGGCGCGACTCGCGCTTTCGGTGCCGCCGGCGAGATAGAAGCGTCCCGCGCCGGCCTGGATCTGCCGCGCCGCCAGCACGATCGCCTCAAGTCCCGAACCGCATTGGCGATCGACCGTCACGCCGGGGATGGCAACGGGCAGGTGAGCCTCGAGCGCGGCAAGCCGGGCGAGGTTGCCGGCGCTGTTGGCGGCATTGCCGAGAAGCACATCGTCGATCTCGGCCCGGTCCAGACCGGTATCGTCGATGATCCTTTCGATCAGCAGGGCGGCAAGGCTTGCGGGCTCGACCGCCGCAAGGCTGCCATTGACGCGCCCGATCGGCGTGCGCAGCGCAGCGATGACGACCGGTGTGCGGGACGGATCAGACGAGACGTTCAAGGGCAGGGTCTCCCTCCGCGATCCATTGCCGGAGCTTCTTGGCCGCGATCTTGCCGGAAGCGGTCATCGGCATCTGCCGGCAGAGCCAGATCTTCCGCGGATGCTTGTAGCGCGGTAGCGCGTCAGCAAGATGGCGCGCGAGCGTGGTCTGCTCGAAGGTGCCATTCGGCTGGATTACTACCGCAAGTTCGCTGCCGAGATCGGGATGATCGAGGCCTAGGACGAGAGCCGCGTCGACGCCGGCTGCGGCCATGATCACCATTTCCACTTCGGACGGGTAGATATTGTTGCCGCCGGAAACCACCATGCCGCCGGCACGCCCGAGGAGATGCAAGTTGCCCTCTCGATCGAGATAACCGAGATCGCCGACGGTCGCGAGCACGCCTCGCCGACAAAATCCCGTGCCGTCGCCGCCGGAGATGTATCCATCCGATATCAGCTCGCTTTCGACAAAGATGGTTCCGGTTTCTCCGGGCCGCAAGGCGTTTCCCTTGTCATCGAAAACCGCCAGGCGAACGCCCGGGAACGCCTTGCCGACCGCGTTCCGGCTTTGTTTGTCGGCAGCCCGGGAGACGGTGATGAAGCCGAGTTCCGATGCGCCGTAATATTCCGTCACCTCCGCGCCAGGGAAAACGCGGGCCGCCAAATCCCTGTCGGCCGGCGTCAGCTTGGCGCCGGCGACAGTGATCTTTTGGACTGTGCTCGATGCCGGGCCGCCCGCCTGCTCGCAAAGCCGCCTGAGCATGGTCGGCACCAGGACGAGCCGCCTGGCACCAAACGCGGCGATCTCGTTCAGCGCCTCCACCGGATCGAAATGCCGGGCGCCGATGAATCCGGCTCCGGCCTGAAGGCACTCCGCTAGCGCGTAGAGCGTCAAGCCGTGCGCCAGCGGTCCGGGCGCATAGGTCGTCGTTTCCGGCCCGATGCCAAAGAAGCGCTGGCCGGTCGCGAGGCTCACGCGCCATGAGCGCCGGTCGCGGATGATCGCCTTCGGCTCGCCGGTCGTTCCGGAGGTGAAGACGATAAGGAACGGCGCGGCGCCATCGCCGATATGGATTGCGGAGGAGTCGTCGAAAGCATCCAGTGCGTGGCTTTGCCCAGTCGACGGCACTTCGAGGAACAGCAAATCGCCGTCAGCGCGGATCACTATATCGGGGCGTAACTGCGCCTTCATACGCTCTCGCGTGGCTTGCGGCAGGTGCGGATCGATGAGTGCGGCACAATTGCCGCCGGCGGTCGCGGCGATGAAGGCGGCCGCAAACAGCGGATGATTCCCGGTTTCGAACGCAATCAGTCGCGTGCGGTCGGAAAGGGCGCTCCGCTCGGCGGCCTCCGGGGCCGATCGTTCGATTGCATGCAGTATGCGGCCGGCTTCCGCCGCCAACTCCCCATAGGTGAAAAGCCGGCCTTCCATGCGAAAAGCCGGGGCATGCGGGCGCTCATCTGCACGGAGCGCAATTGCGCCGGCAAGCGGCATCGCCTCAGGCGCGCGCCGGCAACAACGGGTAGCCGGCGTAGACGGCGCGCGCAGCGAGCGTCGCGATTGCCGCCTTCAACAGGTCGCCGGGAATGAAAGCGAGCGAACCGGTTGCCGCGGCGAGGAGCGGCGTGCCGGTGACCGCGGACAGCCACGGAACGCCGATTGCATAGAGAACGAGGATGCCGCCGACCACCGAAGCGAGAAAGAAGCCGATGAACTGGCGTCCTTCCGAAATCCCGGGACGGATGATGCGCTCGGCGACCAAGCCGGTGACGTAAGCGGCGACAACCCAGCCGAGGATGAAACCGCCAGAGGGGCCGGCGAAAATGGCAAGCCCGCCGCGACCGCCGGACAAGACCGGCAGCCCGAGCGCGACCAGCAGTGCGAACAGCAGGAAGGAGAGCGCGCCGCGCCTTGCGCCGATAATGCAGCCGGCGAGCATCACGCCCATCGACTGCGCCGTGATCGGAACGGGGATGAAGCCAAGCGTGATCGGCGGAATGAAGCCGAGCACGACGACGATCGCGGCGAAGAGCGCGATGAGGACGAGGTCTCTGGTGCTCATGTGGTCCTACCCCTTTATTAGGAATCGCGAATTCATTGGCGGCGAAATCCGCGGGCGTCAATGGCCGCAGCGATCGTATCCGCATCTTTCAGCGTTAGAATGATCAGCGGTCCGATGATCGTCAGCGGCCGGATCGGCAAGCCGCGGGCGCGGTGGGCCTCGCTGATCGCTTGATAGCGGGCAAAGATATCGGGAACGAAGCGCAGGACGAGGCCGAGTGCAAGGCTGACATCGGCCGCCCTTAGCAATCCGAGGCGTTCGAAAGGTCTCAGAAGAAACGTCACTTCGTCCATGAAGGCGCCGATGGTGCTCGTCGCCGTGACGGCGGCGGCGAAGAAAACGAGCGCCATGAGCCTGAGCACGAGAGCGACGACCTGCGGCAGCGGGACGAGGAAGAGATTGACGGCGGCGAGCACCAGAATGGTGAAGAAGACGAAGCCGACGCGCGCAAAGGCCTGGCGAAGCGTCAGGCCGAGCGAGAAGTAGAGCCCGCCGCTAAGGAGAAAGGCCGGCAGCAGCAGGAGGGCCGAATTGGTCGTGAAGAGCGCGATACTGAGGGCAAGGAGGGCGATGAGCTTCGCCCGCACCGGTACCCGGTGAAACCAGCTCCGACCCTCGACATAGAGGCTCGTCAGCATCCGGCGACCTCATGATAGTGCCGGATAGTCTCGCTCGGAGCGCCGTCGGCGATAAGTTTGCCCTCATGAAAGAGCAGGAGCCGCTCGACTCCTTCGACCAGTCCGAGATCATGGGTAATGACGATCGTGTCCTCGTCAAGCGCATCGATCGTTTCGGCGACCATGCGGCGGTTGCGCAGGTCGAGCTGGTTGGTCGGCTCGTCGAGGATCAGGATCTTCGGTCCGGTGACGAGGACGCTCGCCATCGCGACGAGTTGTGTTTCGCCGCCCGAAAGCTCGTGCACCCGCCGCCTGGCGAGATGGCTGATCCCGAAACGGGCCAGCAGCGCCTCTGTTCGGAGCGAAATCTCCTTGGCCGGCAGACCGCGATTCTTAAGGCCGAAGGCGATATCGTCGGAGACGATCGGCATGATCAGCTGATGCTGTGGATTTTGGAAGATGAAGCCCGCCTCGGCCAGCACGGCCAGGTCGTCCTTGACCGTGTCGAAACCGTTAACGATCACATGGCCCGTGGTTGGCTTCACGAGACCGTTGATCAGCCGCGCGAAGGTCGTCTTGCCCGAGCCGTTGAGACCGATGATGCCGATGCGCCTTTCGTTGAGCAGAAGACTCAACGGGTGAAGCGCAAGCCGTTCGCCGAAGCTGACCGAGCAATCGGTAAAGCGGATATCCAACCTTGTGTCCTCGCGCGTTTCGTGCTCGCTCTATAGGGCAAGTCGGTCGAAAAGGGCAACGCGGCTTTGCCCTTTCGCCTCCGCGCTCGAGCGGCATTGGAAATATGGGAATAAAAGCCTATCCTCCTCGCCATGACGATTCGCCTCTCCAACCGCGACGCTCGCCGCATCTTCCTCGCCAAGCAGGGACTCTCCGTCGCGCCGCATCGCGCGCTCGGCAAGGACGGCCTGCTGCGGCTGATTGAGGACATCGGCTTCGTGCAGGTCGACAGCATCGCCACGGTCGAGCGCGCCCATCACCAGATTCTTTTCTCCCGCAACCAGACTTATCGCCGCGAGCACCTGACCGAACTCCTGGAGGAGGACGGCGAACTCTTCGAACATTGGACCCACGACGCCTCGATCATTCCGAGCCGCTTCTTCGTCTATTGGAAGCACCGCTTCAAATGGGAAGAGGAAACGCTCACCGAGCGCTGGCGCAAATGGCGGGGCGACGGTTTCGACGCGGGCTGCGACGAGACCTATCAGCGGATCGCGAGCAACGGCGCGGTGATGGCGCGCGACCTGAAGGAGGAGGATCACGCGTCCGGCGGCTGGTGGAACTGGCATCCGTCGAAGACGGCGCTCGAAGTGCTGTGGCGACAGGGCAAGCTCGCGATCGCCCGGCGCGTGAACTTTCAGAAGGTCTACGACCTCACCGAACGAGTCATTCCCGCGCATCATTACGAAGGACACGTCAGCCATGAGGAGTTCATCGACTGGGCCTGCCGCAGTGCGCTCGAGCGGCTGGGCTTCGCGACCCACGGTGAGATCGCTGCCTTCTGGGATCTCGTTTCGCCCGACGAGGCCAAGGCCTGGGTCGCGGCCCACCGTGAGGAACTGTGCGACGTGTCGATCGAATCTGCCAATGGCGGCAAGCCGCGCCCTTCCTATGCCTTTGCGGGTTTTCCGGACAATCTCGGCGACACTCCCGAGCCGCCGGGGCGCGTCCGCGTGCTGAGCCCCTTCGACCCGCTGCTGCGGGATCGAAATCGGACCGAGCGCCTCTTCGGCTTCTTTTATCGTATCGAGGTCTTCGTTCCGGAGGCGAAGCGCGAATACGGCTATTATGTCTTTCCGCTTCTCGAAGGCGACCGCCTGATCGGCCGCATCGACATGAGAGCCGATCGCAAGCGCGGCAGCCTTGACGTGCGGCGCCTGTGGCTGGAACCCGGCATTAAAGCCTCCTCCGGGCGCATCGAGAGGCTCGAAGCCGAACTCGATCGGATCGCCCGTTTCGCCGGGGTGGACGAGGTCAGGCTGCACGACGGCTGGAACGACGCCAATTCCTAGCGGATTTTTTCTTGGCTTGCGGCATCGTGCTCCCTAAATGGAGAAGGACAATTCACGACATGGAGCAGAACCATGGACACCAATCTGATAAGCCTCTTCGATGCGGACGAGGCGACGGTCCGCAAGGTTCTCTTCGAGACGCTTTCCGGCGCCGATGACGGCGAGCTCTTCCTGGAACACGCGCAGGCCGAGGTCCTTACCTTCGACAATGGACGATTGAAGGGCGGCAGCTTCAACACCGATCAGGGTTTCGGCGTGCGCGCGGTTGCCGGCGAAGCGGTCGGCTATGCCCATGCCGGGGAACTGTCGCTCGCCGCGCTGCAGAGGGCCGCCGACGCGGTCGGGCAGGTGACCCGCGGCTATTCGGGCTCCTACGCCGCCGCCCCACAGCGCACCAACAAAAAGCTCTATGGCGACGAGAACCCGATCGGCGAACCGAGCTTCGATGCGAAGGTGAAATTGCTGCAGGAGATCGATGCCTATTTGCGCGGCAAGGAGCCCAGGGTTCGGCAGGTGACGGCGACGATCTCCGCGAGCTGGCAGGTGGTGGACATCCTGAGGGCCGACGGCCACCGCGTTCACGACGTGCGCCCCATGACCCGCATCAACATCTCGGTCGTCGTGGGTGAGGGCGACCGCCAGGAAACGGGAACTTTCGGCACGGGCGGCCGGCGCGGCTTCGGCGACCTCGTCACCGAAGAAAACTGGAAGCACGGCGCCGACGAGGCGTTGCGGCAGGCGCTCGTCAACCTCACGGCGATCGACGCGCCGGCCGGCACCATGGATGTCGTGCTCGCCTCCGGCTGGCCGGGCGTGATGTTGCACGAAGCGGTCGGCCATGGCCTGGAAGGCGATTTCAATCGCAAGAAGACATCCGCCTTCGCGGGTCTCCTCGGCGAGCAGGTGGCCGCCAAGGGCGTGACCGTCGTCGATGACGGCACAATCGAGGCGCGGCGCGGTTCGATCTCGGTCGACGATGAGGGCACGCCCTCGGGCTACAACGTACTCATCGAGGACGGCAAGCTCGTCGGCTACATGCAGGACCGGCAGAACGCGCGCCTCATGGGCATGACTCCGACCGGGAACGGGCGCCGCCAGGGCTATTCTTATGTGCCGATGCCGCGCATGACCAACACCTACATGCTTGCCGGCGACCGCACGCCCGAGGAAATCATCGCCTCGGTGAAGAAGGGCATCTATGCGGTTTCCTTCGGCGGCGGTCAGGTCGACATCACCTCCGGCAAGTTCGTGTTCGGCTGCACCGAGGCTTACCTCATCGAGAATGGCAAGATCGGCGCGCCGGTAAAGGGCGCGATGCTGATCGGCAACGGGCCGGATGCCATGAAACGGGTCACGATGGTCGGCAACGACATGAAGCTCGATACCGGCATCGGCAATTGCGGCAAGGGCGGGCAATGGGTCCCGGTCGGCGTCGGCCAGCCACATCTCAGAATGGACCAGATCACCGTCGGCGGCACGCAGGCCTAGGAACGGGCAGCAGGTCCGCCGCCACTGTGGAGAAGAAACGCTCTAGCTGCGGTCGGGAAGCAGCAGGCACTCGTACGAATGCTTCTTCAGGACCTCGCAGGCAGAAGCTGCGGCCTCGCGAGTGGCGAAGCCGCCGAAGCGCGCCCGGTAACGCGTGGCCGAACCGGTCCCCTTCACGTCCGTGTAGGGTGAAGCGCCGGTGAGCGCCGCGCCGCCGGCGGATTGGGCCTCGGTGAGAATCCGGCGCGCGCCTTCTGCCGATGGCGTCGTTGAAATCTGGATCTGCCACTTGCCGGTTGGCCGTTCAGCGCTCGCAACTTCGGTTACAGCAGCCGGCCTGTCCTGGGGGACCGCGGTGGCGGTCGCCGCCATGATCGCCGACTCGGCCTTGTCCGCTCGCTTGATTTCATCCGCATAGGACAGCGAAACACCGGGCAATGTCGGCACTTCGGCTGTATTGCTCGACTTCGCGGCGGCGACCATCGTTGCCACCTTCGGCGAGGATGTTCTTCCAAGATGTTGGTCGAGAAGGGCGGCCATCTTGTTGTCTCGGCTTTTTGCCGTCCGTCCGCCGAGCACCACGCCGATGATGCGGCGATTGCCGTCCCTGACGGCGCTGACGAGATTGAAGCCGGAGGCATTGGTATAACCGGTCTTGATGCCGTCCATGCCGTCATAGCGATACATGAGGTTGTTGTGGCCGCGGACCGTGCGGCCGCGGAAGGTGAAGCTCTGGGTCGAGAAGAGGCGGTATTCTGATGGAAAATCCCTGATCAGCGCGACGGCGAGCCTGGCCATGTCGCGCGCCGTCGTCACCTGTGCGCTTGCCGGCAGCCCCGATGCATTGACGAAGACCGTGCGGTTCATGCCGAGGCTGCGAGCCTTTGCGGTCATCATCCGGGCGAAGTTCGCCTCGGAACCGCCGAGCTTTTCGGCCATGGCCGCAGCGGCATCATTGGCCGAATGCACGATCATGGCGTTGACCGCCTCCCGCACGGTGATCGCGTCACCCGCCTTGACGCGCAACTTCGTCGGTGGTTTGCGCGCGGCCTCCTTCGACATCGGCACGGGCGTTTCCCAGCCGATCTCACCACGTCGCAAGGCTTCGAAGGTGAGATAGGCTGTCATCATCTTGGTGAGCGAGGCCGGATGGTTGAGATCGTCGGCGTTTTCGGCTGCAAGCACCTGCCCGCTTTGGACGTCGAGTACGAGAGAGGCGCTGCCGGCAAGTGCAGATGCGGTTGCAACGAGGAACGCCGTCGCAGTGACCAAGGCGAATTGCAATCTCTTCATCCAGTCCCCCCATTGAACCGCACAAGCAAATGGTCGCCTGTGAGCGCATGCTTCATTATGTGCCAGTCCGCTCCTTTGTAGCAACATTGCGGCCGAAAACCGATCAAGCCAGGCATTTTTATTCGCAATCTCTTCGCGGCACTATCTTGCTGCAGCGGCCCCTGCATCTGAAGCCGCATGGAACAGCAGATTCAGCAAGGCTTAACCCGCCCCCCTTAGCCTCTCGCCAGCGGCGCGTTGGGCATCCACCGTGTTCCGCTCCTTGAGAGGGGCATTGCGAAGGTCCCGTTCCGACGGAGTGGGTCCGTCGGCTTCAGCGTGGGATAGTGCAAAAGATGAGACTGGGCCTTGGGCGGCTGGTACGCAACCACGTCAGGCGCGCCGCCATCGCCGGCGGGCTCGAAGCCGCACACCTTGTCGCGCGTTCAGGATTGCTGCCACACGCGCGGGGGCGCGGCGCGATCTTCACCCTGCACCATGTCCGCCCCAGGCGCGAACGGGTCTTCGATCCCAATGCGCATCTGGAAATCACACCCGACTTCCTTGAAAGGGCGATCCTGGCCTTGCGGCGCGACGGTCATCGCTTCGTTGCGCTCGAGGATCTGCCCGCGCATCTGGCCTCTGCCGATCCCCGTCCGCTCGCCTGTTTCACGCTCGACGACGGCTATCGCAACAATCTCGAATTCGCGCTTCCGATCTTTGAACGCCATGGCGTCCCCTTCACCGTCTTCATCACGGCCGGTTACGTCGATCGCACCCACACGCTCTGGTGGGAAACGCTTGCCGATTGGCTTTCCTCATGCGGCGAAATCCGTTTCGACTTCGGTGCTGGGGAAGAAGCGATCGCGACCGGGAGCCTCGTGCAGAAACAGGCTGCATTCGATCGCATCGCCGCTCATATCCATGTTGGCGACGAGGCACGCGCGGTTGCTGTACTGAACCATGCCGCAGCCTTGCACGGCATCGATCCGCTCGCCATCACCGACAGACTTACGCTCGACGAGGCGGGTCTTCGCACCTTGCTCGAAAGCCCGCTTGCAAGCCTCGGCGCCCACACGAGCAGTCACAGAGCGCTTGCTCGCCTAAGCGATGGTGAGGCGCGGCGCGAGGTCCTGGCGTCGGCCGAGCGCGTCGAGCAGGTCGCTGGGCGTCGCACAGCGAGCTTCGCTTATCCCTATGGCTTCCGCCCGACCGTTTCGGCCCGGGACCACCGCCTTGTCGCCGATCTCGGCTTCCGGGTCGCGGTAACGACCGAGCCGGGCACGCTGTCGTCCTCGCCAAACTTCCACGCCTTGCCGCGGATTTCGCTCAACGGCCATTTCCAGAGCGCGCGCTACGTCCTGGCGCTTGCGTCCGGAATCCCGTTTCGCATTGCGGCCATGTAGTCCCGCCCTGACGCTTCCTCACGGATACATCCGTACCTTCAGCCAGCCGCCCTCCGGCGTCGGGCGATGGAACTCGATGCGGTCGTGCAGGCGGAAAGGCCGGTCGTGCCAGAATTCGATCGAGGTCGGGCGAATGCGGAAGCCGGACCAGTATTCTGGCCGCGGAATCTCGCCGATGGCGTAGCGCGTCGTATATTCGGCGACGGCCTTTTCCAACGCGAAGCGGCTTTCGAGCGGCCGCGATTGCTTGGAAGCCCAGGCGCCGATGCGGCTGCCGCGCGGCCTGCTGCTGAAATATTCGTCCGCCTCTTCCTTCGACACGATCTCGACCGGGCCGCGCAGTCGCACTTGCCGGCGCAGCGACTTCCAGTGGAAACACATTGCGGCTTTTGGGGTCGCCAGAAGCTCGCACCCTTTCCGGCTTTCGAAATTCGTGTAAAAGACGAAGCCGCGTTCGTCGAACCCTTTGAGCAGGACCATGCGCACGTTGGGCATGCCTTCGGGATCGACGGTCGCGAGAGCGACAGCGTTGGGATCGTTCAACTCGCTCTTCTCAGCTTCTTTCAGCCATGTGCCGAAAAGGGAAAAGGGCTCATTTGTTTCCGTGAAGTCACCGCTTGTTAACTCATTCGAGGTCATTATTATCTTCCAATGCCCGTGTATCTGGCGCGGGAACACTTCGGAATGAGGCCGACTGGTGTTTCCGTATAGAATGATGTCAGAGCCTGCCTGCGGACCTCGTCGGGATCGGTTAGGCTCTGGCGACTCTGACAGGATTGTCGTGCAAGACATAGCAAAGCGGATCGATTGCAAGAAGGGTTTTTCCTCCGCATGGCTGCGCCCTGCGGCGGTTTGCCTGACAATGCTCGTCCTCCCGGGGTGCATGGGGGCGGGTCTAGGTGTGTTCGGGACTTCAAGCGTCGACCGCTCGGTCGCGACCGGAACCGTGCCGGTCGCCAAGACATCGGACGGCCTTTCCGATGCCGTCGCCGTGCGCAACGCCGTTTCCTCTGCCGATATCAGTCAGGGAGGCACGAGTGCCATTCCTTGGGCGAATACGGCTTCGGGCAGCGCCGGCGTCATCAGCAGCATAGAGGAAGACCATGCATCCGGCGTTCCTTGCCGGCAATTCACCACGACGCGGCATTCCTTCGAGGGCATTGCAAAGTTCGACGGCCGGACCTGCCGGCTCGAAAATGGCGAGTGGTATCTCACGAGCTTCGCACCGCGCAGCTGAAATGGCCGGTTAACCACGTTTCCTCAAAACCATGGGATGGCGCCGCGAACGGGCGTCGCGAGCGGCGACGGTTGCCGCCGGCTAACCGATATTTAGCAACTTCCCCCGAATCATCGCCCCAACAACAAGGACCTTCTCTGGCTCCAGCTGCCAAGCGCAGCTGGGAGGCCGCCGCTCAAAGAATGGTGACAAGCCATGCGCGATCCCTATGCAATCCTCGGCGTGCGACGAAATGCCGGACAGGAGGAAATCAAGGCCGCCTGGCGATCCGTCGCAAAGGCAATCCATCCCGATCACAATCGGGACGATCCTTTGGCGACGGAACGCTTCGCAGAAGCTGGCAAGGCCTACGAACTCTTGCGCGATCCGGTCCGCAGGAGCCGCTACGACTGGGCGCGGCGCGAGGCGGAACTGCGCCGCATGGAGGCGATGAAGGAGAAGATGCGCGGGCCGGCGCCGGCCGAGGAGCCGGTCGGGTCTGAAACCGCGGAGGAGGCGGTCTCCCGCATTTTCGGCGTCGACCCACAGCCGACTGCGGCAGCGTCGAATCCAAGAGCGTCGGCAGCGCGTCAGGCCGACAAGGCTGGCCCGGCCTCAGAGCCGAAGCCAGAGCCGATAGCCGAGGCGAAACAGGAGAGCGCGAAACCGGAGAGCGCGAAACCGGAGCCGCCGCCTCGGCGTTCCGCCGCGCCTGGAGCGGAACTGGTTGCGGCCATCGTTCGCCGCATTCGTGATCGCATTACGAAAACGGCGGAGAAAGTTCCGGACCTCGTTGTGGACGTGCCGGTCAGTGTCGAGGAGGTGATGTCTCGCGCGCGGGTTTCGATGGAGCTTCCCGACGGCGAGACGGTGAAGGTCGCAATTCCGCCGGGCGCGGCCGACGGCCATGTGATTCGGCTGAAGGAGCAGGGCTATCGAGTGGCCGGCATGACGCGCGGCGATGTCGTCGCCACCTTGCGCATTGCTGAGGACGGGCCGTTCAGGACCCGAGGCCTGGACCTCGTGACCACCTTGCCGGTTGAGCTGCAGGATGCCGTCCTCGGTTGCGAGATCGTGATGAAAACGCCGAACGGACCGGTTACCGTCGCGGTGCCGGCCTGGTCGGGCTCCGACAAGGCGATCCGCATTCCCGGCCGGGGCATGAAGGGCGCCGACGGGGAACATGGCGATCTCGTCGTGGAATTGCGGCTCGTTCTATGTGAAAAGCCGGATGAGAGGATCACGGATCTCATGCGATCGCAGCGCCATGGGCTCTATTTGTGAAGCTTTTCTGACGAACTGAAGCAATATTACGGGGACTAACAGTTCCTGATCCGCGCCGCGCTTGAACCGCTGTGACGGCTATGCCATAGGCAAAGCTCGACAATTTGCCGCATCTCACGCTGCTGGTGCGGTGTGATCGATGTTCAGGAACAAGGCGCTGGCGAGGCCGGTGCCGGCAGACAGTATTGGGGACATTCCATGGCTCAGGCATCGGGTCTGATGAATGGCAAGCGCGGCGTCATCATGGGCGTCGCAAACAATCGCTCGATTGCGTGGGGCATTGCCAAGGCTTTGTCGGAAGCCGGCGCTGAGATCGCGCTGACGTGGCAGGGCGATGCCCTGAAGAAGAGGGTCGAGCCGTTGGCCCAGGAGCTCGGCGCCTTCATGGCCGGCCATTGCGACGTGACCGATCTTTCGACCATTGATGCCGTTTTCTCAGCCCTCGAGGAGAAATGGGGCAAGATCGATTTCGTCGTGCATGCCATCGCCTTCTCCGACAAGGACGAACTGACCGGCCGTTACCTTGATACGAGCCGCGACAACTTCGCACGCACTATGGACATTTCCGTCTACTCCTTCACGGCGGTCGCCGCGCGTGCCGAGCGCATCATGAACGACGGCGGCTCGATGCTGACGCTTACCTATTATGGTGCCGAGAAGGTGATGCCGCATTATAACGTCATGGGCGTTGCCAAGGCGGCACTTGAGGCAAGCGTGCGCTATCTTGCGGTCGACCTCGGCAATCGCGGCATTCGCGTCAATGCCATTTCGGCCGGGCCGATCAAGACGCTTGCCGCATCCGGTATCGGCGATTTCCGCTACATCCTGAAGTGGAACGAGTACAACGCGCCGCTGAAGCGCACCGTCTCGATCGAGGAGGTCGGCAATTCGGCGCTCTATCTCCTTTGCGACCTTTCGAGCGGCGTCACCGGCGAGGTTCACCACGTCGATTCCGGCTACCATACGATCGGTATGAAGGCCGTCGATGCGCCGGACATCTCCGTCGTGAAGGACTGATCGCGCCCCGATCAGGCGCCCGGCGCCGAGCGACGGCCATGCTGCGTCCGGAGTGAACACTGTGCTCATCTACATGGTTCGCCACGGCCAAACGGATTGGAACGCCGAGAGCCGCCTCCAGGGGCAAAAGGACATTCCCCTCAATGAGACCGGTCGCCGGCAGGCGACCGGGAACGGCCTGACTCTCGCCAGAATTCTCGGGCGGGATGCCTCCGCCTTCGATTTCGTCAGCAGCCCCCTCGGCCGCACGCGCGAGACGATGGAGCGCCTGAGGCGGGCCATGGACCTCGATCCGCTCGACTATCGCGTCGACGAACGCCTGAAGGAAGTCTCTTTCGGCGCCTGGGAGGGGTTCACGCTCCCGGAACTGAAGCGTCGGACGCCGGAGCGGATTGCCGCGCGTCGGGTGGCCAAATGGGACTTCATCCCGCCCGGCGCGGATGCGGAAAGTTATGAAATTCTATCCTGGCGCGTGGGGGCCTGGCTGCAGGACGTCAGCAAGCCCACCGTTTGCGTGAGCCACGGCGGCGTCATCCGGGCGCTGTTCAAACTTCTCGGAGAGATGGAGCCGGACGAGGCGGCCGCTGCGGCAATTCCACAGGATCGCATTCTGAAGGTCATCGACGGCTCCGTCGGCTGGATTTGAGCGAGGGCCGCTCTGCATGTCTCCAGCACGATTTAAGGAGAAAGACATGCAGCAAATCAAAGTGCTACATCGTCCTTTGCGCGTCTGATAGATGCGCGGCGCTGTACTGGCCTCGCTTAGAGCCTTTCCTGGTTAAAAGGAAACATTCTACCGGAGCAGGTTTTCGTCAGGGCAGAGGCGATTGCCGAAGGTCGTACCCGGAGGTACGGCCGAGGTGATCGCCTCTGATCCTTCAACAGAATTGTTTCGATTTAACCAGGAAAGGCTCTAACGCAAGCTATTGCACGACCTCAAGGTCATCGATGACGCGCTTGCCGTCGACCTCCGTGTAGAAGACGACGACTTTGACTCCGGCCTTCAGGCCCTCGAAGTTGAACTCCTCGGGCGCCTGATAGCTCTGGCCGTCGTCGAGCGAGAGGCTCAGATGCTCCGTATCGACCTTGGTGATCACGGCCTCGACATCGCCACTTTCGGCCTCGGCGGAAAGCGGCGAGAGCAAGCCCGCTGTGGCCATGAGTGCGGCGATGACGAAACGCATCTTAGCTACCTTCTTCGATGATTCTGCGAACAATCCTGTCATCACCTTTGATCCTCGATTGTGGCAAAAGTTGCCTTGTCCTTGCGCATGGCGAATTGAATGGCGGAGAGTGAACGCGGCTCCAGTGAAATTCAAGCGAACCAAATCGTGAACGCATCTCCTGTGCAGCACACGGCGGGGAAATGCGCTGCCGCTTGGAGCCGCTCGTCGATTTCGTCCTCAAATCGGTTCCGATTCGGGGAATCATGCAGTATGAGAGGGCGCGCGTTTCGCGCGGTCTCCGGCGGAGGGGAATGCGAGCTGTCCCGCATCCCGCGCCGGCTCAACATCGGTAGCCGTTATGTCGCACAATACCTTCGGTCATCTCTTCCGAGTCACCACCTGGGGCGAAAGCCATGGTCCGGCGCTTGGCTGCGTCGTCGACGGCTGCCCGCCCGGCCTTCGCTTCACGCTCGCCGAAATCCAAGCCTGGCTCGACAAGCGCAAGCCCGGGCAGTCGCGCTTCGTGACGCAGCGCCGCGAGGACGATCTGGTGAAGGTGCTGTCCGGCGTCATGGTCGACGAGGACGGCGAGACGATGGTCTCCACCGGCACACCTATTTCGATGTTGATCGAAAACACCGACCAGCGCTCGAAGGACTATTCCGAGATCGCGAAGCGCTATCGCCCCGGCCATGCCGATTATACCTATGACGTCAAATATGGCATTCGCGACTATCGCGGCGGCGGCCGTTCCTCGGCGCGCGAGACCGCCGCGCGCGTTGCGGCCGGCGCCATTGCCCGCAAGGTCGTGCCAGGCCTTCTCGTGCGCGGCGCGCTCGTCCAGATCGGCAGGCACAAGATCAACCGCGCCAACTGGGACTGGGCGGAAGTCGACAATAACCCCTTCTTCTCTCCGGACCCGGCGATCGTTCCGGTCTGGGAGGATTATCTCGACGGCATCCGCAAGGCCGGCTCGTCGATCGGCGCGGTCGTCGAGGTGGTCGCCGAGGGTGGGCCCGCCGGGATCGGCGCGCCGATCTACGGCAAGCTCGACCAGGACATCGCCTCGAACCTGATGTCGATCAATGCGGTGAAGGGCGTGGAGATCGGCAACGGCTTCGCCGCGGCCGAGATCAGCGGCGAGGAGAATGCCGACGAGATGCGCATCGGCCCTGCGGGCGAACCGGTCTTCCTCTCTAACCATGCCGGCGGCATTCTCGGTGGCATTTCGACCGGCCAGCCGATCGTCGCCCGCTTCGCGATCAAGCCTACCTCGTCCATCCTGACCGAGCGCCGCTCGATCGACAGTGACGGCAACGAGGTCGATGTGCGGACCAAAGGCCGCCACGACCCCTGCGTCGGGATCCGGGCCGTGCCGATCGGCGAGGCCATGCTTGCCTGCACGATCGCAGACCACTACTTGCGCGACCGGGGCCAGACGGGCCGGCTGAAGTAATCTGGGGAGAAATGATAAAAATGTCCTATGACCAGAAGCGTGTCGTCGACGCCATCCGCGCCTTCGAGGCCGGCGAGATCGTCGTCGTCACCGATGACGGCGGCCGCGAGAACGAAGGCGACCTGATCGTCGCGGCCGTGCGTTGCACGCCGGAAAAGATGGCCTTCATCGTCCGTCATACTTCGGGCATCGTCTGCGCCCCTATGCCGCGCGAGGAGGCGAAACGCCTCAATCTGAATGCGATGGTGGCCGAGAACGATTCAGCCCATACGACCGCCTTTACGGTTTCGGTCGACTTCAAGCACGGGACAACCACGGGCATTTCCGCCGACGACCGGACGCTCACGGTCAGAAACCTTGCCAATCCGAATGTCGGACCGGATGACTTCGTGCGCCCCGGCCACATCTTCCCGCTGGTGGCGCGCGAAGGCGGCGTGCTCATGCGCTCCGGCCATACGGAGGCGGCCGTCGACCTCTGCCGGCTCGCCAGCCTGCCGCCGGTCGGCGTCATCTGCGAACTCGTCAACGACGACGGCACGGTGATGCGCGGTCCGCAGGTGGAGTCCTTCGCCGAGACGCACGGGCTAAAACAGGTCTCCGTCGCCGATCTCATCGCCTATCGGCAGCGCAAGGAAACTCTGATCGAAAAAGGCAATTGCTTCGACATCGACACCCCCTACGGCAAGGCCAAAGGCCATGCCTACTCGCTGCCCTGGGATCCGATGCAGCATCTCGCCGTCGTCTTCGGCGACATCCGCGACGGTGTCGACATTCCCGTTCGCCTTCATCTTGAGAATGTCGGGTCCGACGTCTTCGGCAGCGACCGCCAGATAGACGAGATCATGAAGCGCATCGCCGCGGAGGGCAGGGGCGTCATCGTCTATTTGCGCGAGGGTTCCGTCGGCGTCGGTGTTTCGCAGACGGCACGCAAGGGCAAGCATGACCGCGAGGCCCATCTAGAGGCGCAGGCGCGCGAAAGCGAATGGCTGGAAATCGGCCTCGGCGCACAAATCCTCAGGGATCTCGGCATCACCTCCATCCGGCTCATCTCATCTCGCGAGCGCCACTATGTCGGTCTCGAAGGCTTCGGCATAAACATCGCCGCGACCGAGATCCTTTGAAGGCAGTCTTTGAGACTGGCACGAAAAGAGCCGCGCATCCGAAAGGGCGCGGCTTATTTTCCGATTACGGCAGCGCGTCGTAGCCCTCGCCGAAGCCCTTGAGGTCGACCGGAATACCGATGCCTTCCTCCGGCGACTGGAAGACGATGAAGGTTGCCGTCGCGCCGGCACGGAAGGTCTTCAAGAGTTCGTCCTCGAGCACGACTTCGGCATAGCAGCCGTCGGTGAAACAACGCACGAAATAGGCGCGGCCGATATCCTTGCCATCGACATTGAGCCCGAGGCCGTTCGGCAGGAGCACGCCGAGTGGCGCAAGCACGCGAAGGATCTTCGCCTTGCGGTCGGCCGTCTTGAGGACGACGACGGAAAGCCCGACCTCGGGCCGATCCTCGGCGATGACGTTCTGCATCAGCGCGCATTGCTCGGTCGATGCGCCGGCCGGCTTGTCGCAGACGATCGACCAGGCGCCATGGTTCG
>JAPSJG010000255.1 GCA_031178305.1 Sinorhizobium sp. | reverse complement strand
TGGATGCGGGCAAAGGCCGCACAGCACATTTTCTCATCCGGCGCTGGCCAATCGCCAAACTGCGGCTATGATGCGCTATCCGAGGCCAATTCCGGTGATTTATGACTTCCAAGAGAAGTATTGCCCAAGAGACAGCAAAGGTCAGCAAGAGCTCGAACATTCCTCTCGCCCTGCATTCCCCGCGTGGGGTGAAAACCTGGAAGGAGGCGGTCGACTGGCTCAAGATTCGCGGCATCGAAGATATCGAATGTATTACCCCCGACCTTGCAGGGGTGCCGCGCGGCAAGATGATGCCGACCTCGAAATTCACGTCGAACACCTCGCTGGCACTGCCTTCGGCAATCTACCGTCACACGATTTCGGGTGAGTACCCTGATGAGACCGCGCAGTTTCGCTACGACTCGCGCGACAGCGACATCAAGCTGGTGCCGGATCTTTCGACCCTTTCCATCGTGCCATGGGAAACCGATCCGACGGCGCAGGTGATCTGCGATATCGTCGGCTCCCAGGGCGAACAGATCAGCTACACGCCGCGCAACGTTTTGAAGCGTGTCGTCGATCTCTACCGCCAGAAGGGCTGGAACCCCGTCGTCGCGCCCGAGATCGAATTCTACCTCGTCGCGCAGAACGACGACCCGGACTACCCGTTGCGCCCGCCGAAAGGGCGCTCGGGCCGCTCGATCGTCGGCGGCCAGGGCTATTCGATCGCCGGCATCAACGAGTTCGACGAGCTCATCGACGACATCTACCATTTCTCGGAAAAGCAGGGCCTGGAGATCGACACGCTGATCCACGAGGAGGGACCGGCACAGCTCGAGATCAACCTCAGGCATGGCGATCCGATCGAGCTTGCCGACCAGGTGTTCCTGTTCAAGCGCACGATCCGCGAAGCGGCGCTGAAGCACGGCATCTATGCCACCTTCATGGCGAAGCCGATGCAGGGCCAGCCGGGTTCGGCGATGCATATTCACCAGTCGGTCATCGAAATCGCCTCGGGCCGCAACATCTTTTCCAATCCGGACGGCTCGCCGTCCAAGGAGTTCTTCTCCTTCATCGGCGGCATGCAGCATTACGTGCCGAGGACATTGGCGATGATGGCGCCCTATGTGAATTCCTATCGGCGGCTGACCCCCGACATGTCCGCGCCGGTGAATACCGCCTGGGGTTACGACAACCGGACGACGGCATTCCGAATACCCGTCTCGGACCCGGTCGCGCGGCGCATCGAAAACCGCCTGCCGAGTTCCGATGCGAACCCTTATCTGGCGCTCGCCGCTTCTCTCGGCTGCGGCTATCTCGGCATCGTCGAGGACCTGCAGCCGACGCCACCCTCCGAAGAGACCGCCAATGACGGCGAGATCGATCTGCCGCGCGGTCTCCTGGAGGCGGTGTCGCTGCTCGAATCGGCGCCGTCGCTCGCCGGCGTCTTCAGTGCCGAATTCATCGACATCTATGCCGGCGTGAAGCGCGGCGAGTTCGAGACCTTCATGCAGGTGATCAGCCCCTGGGAACGCGAATTCCTGCTCCTGAACGTCTGACCGGAACCCCCATGACGTGGCAAAGCCCGATCTCGCCCGGAATCTCCTGGTATGAGGCAAGCGTGTCCGAGCGACCGGCCTATCCGGCAATGCCGGGCTCGCGCAAGGCCGACGTCGCCATCATCGGCGGCGGCTATACGGGGCTGCAAGCGGCCTACAACCTTTCGAAGAACGGCGCCGACGTGACGCTGATCGACGCCTGCCGTTTCGGCGACGGCGCCTCCGGCCGCAATGGCGGGCAGCTCGGCACGGGCCAGCGCGCCTGGGCGGAAGATCTTGAAGAGCTGATCGGCCACGAACGGGCGCAGGCCCTGTTCGACATGGCGGAGAATGCTAAGCGCTACGCGCTCGATTTCGCGCGCGAGCACGCGATCGATATCGAGTTCATGCCAGGCCAGCTCTCGGTCAGCCATAAGAACAGTCTCGAAAGGGATTACCGCCGCCATGTCGAGGCGATGGCGCGCTTCGGCTACCCGCATCTTTCTTTCATGGACCGCGAGGAAACCGCGAGCCGGCTTGGGTCAAGCCACTATCGCTTCGGCATCCGCGACATGGGGACTGGCCACATCCACCCGATGAAACTGCTGGTCGGATTGGCGAAGGCGGCTGCCCTGGCCGGCGCCAATCTCCATGAGCGAACGAAGGCGCTGAAAATCGAGAAAAGGAGCGGCGCGGTCGTCATCGAGACGGATCGCGGGGAAGTCACGGCGGACCAAGCGCTGATCGCCTGCAATGCCCATATCGGCAATCTCGAGCCGGTGACGGCCAGCCACGTCATGCCGATCCGTTCCTTCATCGGCGCGACCGCGGTTCTGAACGACCATCCCGAGGTTCTTCCCGGTGGCGAATCGGTCGACGATTCGCGCTTCGTCGTGCGCTATTTCCGCAAGTCGCGGGACGGCAGGCTGCTCTTCGGCGGGCGCGAGGCCTATACGGCCGACAATCCGCGCGACATTTCCAGCCATATCCGCCGCCAGATCCGCGAAATCTACCCGGCACTCGCCGATGTCGACATAACCCATGCCTGGGGTGGTGCGGTCGCCATCACCATGCCGCGCCAACCCTTCTGCCGCGAGGTCATGCCGGGCGTCGTGACGATCGGTGGCTACTCGGGTCACGGCGTCATGCTCTCCAACTATTGCGGCAAGCTCTATGCCGACCTCGCGCTCGGGAAGGAGACCGAGCTCGACCTTCTCAAGGACTTGAAAATCCCGGCGTTTCCGGGAGGAACACGCTTCCGCTCAGCCCTTCTCTTCCTTGCGCTGAGCTGGTACGCCCTTCGCGACCGCCTTTGAAGCTCCGATAGAACGAAGTGTGATACTCTTCGGGACCGTGCATCTGCTTGCGGCGGAAAGTGCGGTGCGGCGACATTTTGTTGCGTGGCACCCTAGCGCTTTTAAATCGATTAGATTATACCTGCCCTGACCTCAACGAGATCGAGACATCCCATGAGCAGCCAGATCATTCCCGTCGAACCGTTTGATTATGTCGTGTTCGGGGGCACCGGCGATCTTGCCGAGCGCAAGCTGCTGCCGGCGCTCTACCATCGGCAGATGGAGGGCCAGTTCACGGAGCCGACGCGCATAATCGGCGCTTCCCGCGCGGCATTGACCAATGACGACTACCGCGATTTCGCGACCCAAGCACTCAAGGAACATCTGAAGCCCGGCGAGTTCAATGAAGAGCAGGTGGCCAAATTCACCGCCCGCCTCTTTTATGTCTCGATCGATGCCAAGTCGGAGCAGGGCTGGGACGATCTCAAGAAGATCCTGGAAGAAGGCAGGGACCGCATCCGCGCCTTTTATCTCGCCGTCGGCCCGGCAATCTTCGGCGACATTTCCGAGAGGATCCGAGATCACAAGCTGATCACCAAGAACACCCGCATCGTCGTCGAAAAGCCGATTGGTCGTGACCTCGCCTCGGCAAACGAACTCAACGACACGATCGGCAAGGTTTTTCGGGAAGAGCAGATTTTCCGCATCGACCATTACCTCGGCAAGGAGACGGTGCAGAACCTGATGGCGCTGCGCTTCGCCAATGCGCTCTACGAGCCGCTATGGAACTCGGCCCATATCGATCACGTGCAGATCACCGTTTCGGAATCGGTCGGGCTCGAAAACCGCGCCGGATACTATGACAAGGCGGGCGCACTGCGCGACATGGTTCAGAACCATATTCTCCAGCTTGTCTGCTTCGTCGCCATGGAAGCGCCCACTTCGATGGACGCGGAAGCGGTGCGCGACGAGAAACTCAAAGTCCTGCGTGCCCTGAAGCCGATCACCGCCAGCAATGCCGAGCAGGTGACGGTTCGCGGCCAGTACCGTGCGGGTGCATCGGCCGGCGGCCCGGTCAAAGGCTATCTCGAGGAGCTCGAGGGCGGCGCTTCCAACACGGAAACCTTCGTCGCCATCAAGGCCGAGATCAGCAACTGGCGCTGGGCCGGCGTGCCCTTCTACATCCGCACGGGCAAGCGCATGGCGGGCCGCATGTCGGAGATCGTCATCACCTTCAAGCAGATCCCGCACTCGATCTTCGACCAGAGCGCCGGCCGCATCTCCGCCAACCAGTTGATGATCCGGCTGCAGCCGAACGAAGGCGTCAAACAGTCGCTGATGATCAAGGATCCCGGCCCCGGCGGCATGCGGCTCAGGAACGTACCGCTCGACATGAGCTTCGCCGAGGCTTTCGACGTGCGCAATGCCGACGCCTACGAGCGGCTGCTGCTCGACGTCATCCGCAATAACCAAACGCTGTTCGTGCGCCGTGACGAAGTGGAAGCCGCCTGGCATTGGATCGATCCGATCCTGAAAGCCTGGGAGACAACGGGACAACAGGTGCAGGGCTACACGGCCGGCACCTGGGGACCGAGCCAGGCGATCGCGCTTATCGAGCGCGACGGCCGCACCTGGAACGACACGATCTAGGGCCGACCCATGCGCGCAACTCAGCATATATTCGATAATGGAACCGCGCTGGCGGAGGCGCTCGCGGATGCCGTGAGCCACAGGCTTGCCGCCGCAATCGAAGCGCACGGCGCCGCAAGCATAGCGGTATCGGGCGGCTCCACGCCGAAGCTCTTCTTCCAGGCGCTCTCGAAGCGCGAACTCGACTGGGCGAAAGTGACGGTCACGCTCGTCGACGAGCGTTTCGTGCCGCCGGAAAGCGACCGCTCCAATCACGGCCTCGTCGCCGCCAATCTCCTTAACAACAGGGCGGCCGAAGCGCGTTTCGCGCCGCTCTACCACGCCGCGCCAACGGCCGAAGTTGCGGCTGCAATGGCGAGTGCCGCAACGGCAGGGCTCGCCCCCTTCGACGTGGCGGTGCTCGGCATGGGAACGGACGGGCATACGGCCTCGTTCTTCCCTGGCGGCACGCGGCTCAAGGAAGCGCTCGATCCCGCGACGCCGCGCGGCGTGATCACCATGGAGGCCGACGGCGCCGGGGAAACCCGCCTCACCTTTACCTTCTCGAGCCTTCAGGATGCGGGATTTCTGGTCCTGCATATCGAGGGCAACGCCAAGAAGGAGGTCCTTGCCCGGGCGGAGATGTCCGGCGAGGAGGTGGAGATGCCGATCCGCGCCATGCTCCGGCGGGCGGCCTCGCCACTGCAGATCTACTGGGCCGCTTGAGGTTTCGGGCGTCGAGCCATGCTTGTGCCCGATTTGCATAGACGCTTAATTCCACGGCGAATTGAGGGTAAATTATGCAGCAATTCAAAGTGTTACAGCGGCATGCGCGCCTTTGAAGCGTGCCGCTGTCACGCCCATGACAGCAAGAAGAGGAGTCCAAGACTCCGGAACAGGATGTGACATGTCCGCCGATTCCCGCATTGCCGCCATTACCGCCCGCATCGTCGAGCGCTCCAAGCCCTACCGCGAACCGTATCTCGACCGCATCCGCAGCGCCGCTGAGAACGGTCCGCACCGCACGGTGCTCGGCTGCGGCAATCTCGCCCATGGATTTGCCGCCTGTTCCCCCGCCGAGAAGGAGGCGCTCGCCGGCGACCGTGTTCCCAATCTCGGCATCATCACCTCCTATAACGACATGCTCTCGGCGCATCAGCCGTTCGAGACCTATCCGGCGCTGATCCGCGACGCGGCGCGAGAGGCCGGCGGCGTGGCACAGGTCGCCGGCGGCGTTCCGGCAATGTGCGATGGCGTGACCCAAGGCCAGCCAGGCATGGAGCTGTCTCTCTTCTCACGCGATATCATCGCCATGGCGGCGGGCGTCGGCCTGTCGCACAACATGTTCGACGCGGCCGTCTATCTCGGCGTCTGCGACAAGATCGTGCCGGGCCTGACGATTGCGGCGCTGACTTTCGGCCATCTGCCGGCGGTCTTCATCCCGGCCGGGCCGATGACGACGGGCCTGCCGAACGACGAGAAGGCGCGCATCAGGCAGCTTTTCGCCGAAGGCAAGGTTGGCCGGGACGAATTGCTTGAAGCCGAGTCCAAATCCTATCACGGTCCTGGCACCTGTA
>JAPSJG010000254.1 GCA_031178305.1 Sinorhizobium sp. | reverse complement strand
CGGTCAGGTCCTCGGCCATGCGCTTGGTGAGCACGGTGACCAGCGTGCGGTAGCCGGCGGCCGCCGTCGCGCGGATCTCGCCGAGCACATCGTCGACCTGGGTCTTGGCCGGGCGCACCTCGACCGGCGGGTCGATGAGGCCGGTCGGCCGGATCACCTGTTCGGCGAAGACGCCGCCGGATTGCTCCATTTCCCAGCTGCCGGGCGTTGCCGAGACGGCAATCGTGTCCGGGCGCATTGCGTCCCATTCCTCAAAGCGCAGGGGCCGGTTGTCCATGCAAGAGGGCAGGCGGAAGCCATATTCGGCGAGCGTCGCTTTTCGGCGGAAGTCGCCGCGATACATGCCGCCGATCTGCGGAATGGTGACGTGGCTCTCGTCGATGAAGATGATGGCGTTGTCCGGGATATATTCGAACAGTGTCGGCGGCGGCTCTCCCGGCTTGCGACCGGTCAGATAGCGGGAATAGTTCTCGATGCCCTGGCAGGAGCCGGTCGCCTCGAGCATTTCGAGATCATAGCGGGTGCGCTGCTCCAGCCGCTGCGCCTCGAGCAGCCGGCCGGCCCGTTCCAGTTCCTCGAGCCGGAAGGCCAGTTCCTCCTTGATCGCCTTGATGGCGGCGTTCAGGGTCGGCCGCGGCGTCACATAGTGAGAGTTGGCGTAGATCTTCACCGATTTGAGCTCGCCGGTCTTCTGGCCGGTCAGCGGATCGAACTCGGTGATGGCGTCGATCTCGTCTCCGAACATGGAGATGCGCCAGGCGGCATCCTCCAGGTGGGCCGGAAAAATCTCGATCGTGTCGCCGCGGACGCGGAAGGAGCCACGCTGGAAATCGATGTCGCGGCGCTTGTACTGCTGCGCCACCAGGTCGGCGAGCAATTGCCGCTGGTCGAGCCGGTCGCCGACACTCATCTGGAAGGTCATCGCCGTGTAGGTCTCGACCGAGCCGATACCGTAGATGCAGGAGACCGACGCGACGATGATGACGTCGTCGCGTTCGAGCAGCGAGCGCGTCGCCGAGTGGCGCATGCGGTCGATCTGTTCGTTGATCGAGGATTCCTTCTCGATATAGGTGTCCGAGCGCGGGACGTAGGCTTCCGGCTGATAGTAGTCGTAGTAGGACACGAAATACTCGACCGCGTTGTCCGGGAAGAAGTTCTTGAACTCGGAATAGAGCTGAGCGGCCAGCGTCTTGTTCGGCGCAAGGATGACCGCCGGGCGCTGCGTCGCCTCGATCACCTTGGCCATGGTGAAAGTCTTGCCCGAGCCGGTGACGCCCAAGAGCACCTGGTTGCGCTCGCCGGAGGAGAGACCCTCGACGAGATCGCCGATCGCCGTCGGCTGGTCGCCGGCCGGCTGGTAATCCGATTGCATGCGGATGGCGATGCCGCCCTCCGACTTGTCCGGCCGCGGTGGCCGGTGCGGCGTCCAGAGCTTGCCGTCCTTGAACAGCGGATTGCCGCTCTCGATCAGCTTCGACAGAGCCTCGACCGTGGCGGTGACGCCGGAGCCGGTCGCGAGCTTGTCCGCATCCTCCAACGCCACATCGAGGCCGGCCACTGGATTGAGGCCGGCGGCGGCGCGCGTCTTCGGATCGGTCGAACCGCCCATAGACGTACCGCGAGCGGATTTGGAAGCGAATATCTCCACCTTCTTGCGGTGCTTGCCCGCCTTGGAGGCGACCTCGCGCCGGCTTTCGAAGGCGGACGCCTCCGCCTCTGCCTCGAGTTGCTTCGCCCAGTCGGAGACGTTGCCTGAAAGCGGCACGCCGGAAAGGGGCGCCTGCGGCGCTTCTTCAAAACCGCTCGGAGCCGAGGATTTCTTCGGGGATCGTTTCGCATTTTTGGCCATGGCGGGGAATATGGAGAGACTCCGCTCGAAAGGGAAGGGGGAATGAGTACAAAAGGGAAACGAGGGAGGTGGTTTTTCCCGCGCTACTGGCTACTGCGGGACCCGGGCTGGCGAGCCCTTCCCTGAATCCGCTCGTTCCTGTGACGAGCAAAGGAATAAGGGCTGAGGGGTGGGGCCATGAAGTCCCTTGCCGCCGTTGTTGCCGCTCGGCATCGTCTTCGATGTTGATTCGCTTCCTCCCGAGGATTCCATGCCCATCGCCATTAATGCCGCCTATGTCTGGCCGGTGCTGTTGCTGCTTGCATCCAACGTGTTCATGACCTTCGCCTGGTATGGACACCTGAAGTTCACCCACTCGCCGCTCTACATCGTCATCGTCGCCAGCTGGGGCATCGCGTTCTTCGAATATTGGCTGGCCGTGCCGGCAAACCGCATCGGCCATTCGGTTTATTCGGCGGCACAGCTGAAGACGATGCAGGAAGTGATCACGCTCACCATCTTCGTCATCTTCTCGATCTTTTGGCTGAAGGAGCCGATCGGCTGGAACCAGCTCATCGGCTTCGCGCTGATCGCGGCGGGGGCGTCCTTCATTTTCAAGGGGTGAGTGCTGCGGAATTGCCCCTAATCCGCCCTGCCGAACGCCTTCTCCCCGCTTGCGGGGCGCTCCAGCCCCATTGAGGGGGGCAAGCGGCGAACTCCAACCGCCCTCGCCCCGCTTGCGGGAAGAGGGTTAGGGTGAGGGTCCCACGACGATCCCGTGGAGGGCAGTCCCACGACGACCCGGACGCTATTCCTCCGGAACCGGCGTCGGTTTGCCGCTCGCATCCAGCGCCACCATGACGAAGATGGCGTCGGTGACTTTCTCCATCACATGCGAGAGATAGCGTTGCGCCCAAGCCTCGACCTTGAGCGTCATCGAAGTGCGGCCGACCGTGACGACATCCGTATAGACGCAGAGCGTGTCGCCGATCTTCACCGGCAGGGCGAAGGCCATTTCCTTGACGGCAGCTGTGACGACACGGCCGCGGGCGCGTTCGGCGGCGCGGATGCCACAGGAAAGGTCCATCTGCGCCATCACCCAGCCGCCGAAGATGTCCCCGGCGGCATTGGCATCGCCGGGCATCGCCAGCGTCCGCAACGTTAGCTCGCCGTTCGGCCTGATCACTGCGCTCATGCGATCTTCTCCGTGTTTTCCTCAAAGGTTTAGCGCATGGCAGACCTTCGCGGAAGAGGCGCTGCAGCCCGGCTGCGCGGGACGATCTTTGGGGAGAAGGACATTCTCGCGCCCCCTCAGATTTTAGGAGTGCCTGTTAGGAACTTTGCAAATACCACCCTCTATTCTGCAGGCTCTTGGCGCACCGGCCCGAAATCCGGCCCGGTATCGGAAAGCACGATGCGCAACTTCATGGGGCTGCAGTGTCCTTTGTGCGTCCGGAGGGACGCACGGCGCGGTAGTGGGGAACATTCTCGTTTGGAGGCAATGATGAAGAGATTTTCGATTGCCGCGCGGCTCTATGCGCTTGTGGCCATTGCGCTGCTCGCCATGGCGGCCGCTCTGGTCTTTGGCCTGTTCGAGGCCCACAAGCAGCTGGTGGCCGAGCGCAAGGCGATGCTTGCGGCGATGAACGACAATGCGATCGCCGTTTTCGACTCCTACCATAAGCAGGAGGTCGCGGGGACGCTGTCGCGGGAGGAGGCGCAGCGGCGAGCGCTCGAGGCAATCAAGGCGATGCGCTACCAGGACAGCGGCTATTTCTGGGTCAACGACATGCATCCGACGATGGTGATGCATCCGATCAAACCGGAACTGGATGGCAAGGATCTCTCCCAGAACAAGGACCCCAACGGTAAGTTCCTGTTCGTCGAATTCGTGAAGACGGTCGAGGCCCAGGGCAAGGGCTTCGTCGATTACCACTGGCCGAAGCCCGGCGCCGACGAGCCGGTGCTGAAATATTCGCATGTGGCCGGCTTTAAGCCCTGGGGCTGGTTGGTCGGCACCGGCGTCTATGCCGACGACCTTGCGGCAATGTTCCGTAGCGGAGTCATGGAGGTGATCGCGCTTCTTGCCGCGGCCGGACTGGTGACCGTCGCCGCGGCAGTGGCAATCGTGCGCACCGTCGTGCGTCCGGTCGACAAGCTGAAAACCTCGATGCGGGCGATCGCCGACGAGGACGTTTCCGCCGAGATTCCGGAGACCGATCGCGGCGACGAGATCGGGCAGATGGCGAAGGCGCTCGTCGAACTGCGTGACTCGGTGAAGGAGCGGTTCGAGCTGCGTTCGCGCGAAGCGGAGCAGCAGGACCGCCTGGACAGCGAACGGCGCGGCAATGAGGAGCGCCAGCGCGCGACGGCGGCTTCCCAGGCGGACGCGATGGAGACGATCGGGGCGGCGCTGGAGCGGCTGGCGAGCGGCGATCTCACCGCGGAGATCGAGCGCATCGCGCCGGAATACGGCAAGCTGAAGAACGACTTCAATACCGCCGTCGCAGCGCTTCGCGACGTCATCGGCTCCATCTCGCACTCGACCGAGATCGTCTACGGCAGCGCCGGCGACATTTCGGAAGCTGCGAGCAATCTGGCGCGGCGCACGGAGCAGCAAGCGGCGGCCCTGGAGGAAACCGCGGCAGCGCTCGACGAGATCACCTCGACCGTCCGCCACGCTTCCGACCGGGCGACCGAGGCCCGTGACATGGTGAACGAGACGAAGGCCAGTGCGGCGAAATCCGGCGGCATCGTCCGCAATGCGATCGATGCGATGGGGCGGATCGAGAGCTCTTCCAACCGCATCAGCCAGATCATCGGCGTTATCGACGAGATCGCCTTCCAGACGAACCTGCTCGCCCTCAATGCCGGCGTCGAGGCGGCGCGGGCGGGCGAGGCGGGTCGCGGCTTTGCCGTCGTCGCCCAGGAAGTGCGCGAGCTCGCCCAGCGTTCGGCCGGGGCCGCCAAGGAGATCAAGGAGTTGATCCGCGCCTCGGTCAACGAGGTTGGCGCAGGCGTGGAACTCGTCCGCTCGACCGGCGACGCGCTGACGGAGATCGAAACACTGGTCAACCGGGTGAACGAGCAGGTTGCCTCGATTGCCACCGCTGCCCGGGAACAGGCAACCGGCCTGCACGAGGTCAACACGGCCGTCAACAGCATGGACCAGATGACGCAGCAGAATGCGGCTATGGTCGAGGAGACCACCGCGGCAAGCCAGATGCTGGCGCAGGAAAGCCGCGAGCTGAAGTCGCTGTTGCAACGCTTCCGCCTGCGGGAACAGGCCGGCAAGGCCGTTTACGGACGCGCAGCCTGAGGTCAAGCGATGGATTTGGAATGGCCCGCCTTCGAAAGAAGGTGGGCCTTTCTGCGTAGCGGACTTGTATATCAGTAGCTGCATCGGATCGGTCAATACTCTCTGGTTGACGCGGCGCCCTTCCAAGGGTGAAATGAAGCGACGGCTGCGCCGCCCACTTCATCCGCGCTCAAAAGGGAGCATCCAATGTCATTTCGAAAGTCGATGGGCTGGCGGAATGCCTTGTTGCCGATGGCGCTCGGCTTCCTTTCGGCCTGCACCGTGGTGGTCGACGAGCCGCGCCCAAGGCCGATCGCGTCGTCAGGCCCCCAGATCTGCACGATGGAATACGCGCCCGTCTGCGGCCAACGCGGTAATCGCCTGCGGACCTTCCCCAATGCATGCCACGCCCGCGCCGACGGCTTCCGGGTGGTTCACCGCGGCGAGTGCCGTCCCGACTTTCTCCCGCCGCCGCAGGAGGCCTGCACACGCGAGTTCGCGCCCGTCTGCGGCGAGCGTCGCGGCCGCAGGCAGACCTTCGCGAATGCCTGCATTGCGCGCTCGGAGGGCTTCCGGGTCGTAGCGCGAGGCGAATGCCGGCGCTATGACGACCTGCCTTCGCCGCCGCAATTCTGCACGCAGGAATTCGCTCCCGTCTGCGGCGAGCGCGGCGGCCGTCTCAGGACGTTCCCGAACGCCTGCGAAGCACGCGCGGACGGCTTCGAAATCGTCCATCGGGGGGAATGCCGGTAGGCAGTCGGTCTGCATGTCTCCTTGAATCGACCTCTAATCGACCTCGATTTAAGGACAAAGACATGCAGCAATTCAAAGTGCTACAGCGACCTTTGCGGGTCTGATAAGACGCGCGGCGCTGTAGGAGTCGTCCGTCGCATGACAACCCCGGATCGCCCGAC
>JAPSJG010000253.1 GCA_031178305.1 Sinorhizobium sp. | reverse complement strand
GCGGGACGGCATCTACGACGTGCGCATCACTAACCAGCGCGGCGAGCACATCGCCGAATTTCGGGGTCATTCGCGCACGGTCAAGGGCACACATCTGGCGCAGCCGGACTGAGCCTTCTAATGGCGCCCCTGCCACGGTTCAATCTGTGTGGATGACTATACGGTCCTCCCTTGTTCGTGGGAACGAGCGCGTATCGAGTGAGAGCAGAATTAACATGGCACGGACACGCGCAGTCGATTTCGAGGAAAAGCAGCGTGGCATTCTGGCAAGCGCCGCCGCAGTGTTCGCAGATATGGGGATGGAAAAGGCCTCCATGGCGCAGATCGCAGCGCACAGCAACGTCTCGAAGGCGTTGCTCTATCACTACTATCCCAGCAAGGACGCGCTGATCTTCGATATCGTGCGCACGCACCTGAAGGAGCTCGAAGCCGCCATCGATGCAGCCGATCGGCCCGGACTCCCGCCGGAAAAGCGCCTGCGCCTGCTCGTGTGCCAGGTGCTGGAAAACTATCGCGACGCCGACGACCAGCACAAGGTGCAGTTGAATGGTACCAGCGCGCTGTCGGCGGAGCAGATGACTGAAGTCCGCGCAATCGAACGGCGCATCGTCAAACGTTTCTCCACTGTGATCAACGACATCAATCCGGACCTCAACAGGGACCGCCCCCTGTTGATGCCGGTGACAATGTCGCTCTTCGGCATGATGAACTGGGTCTATATGTGGTTCCGGCCCGACGGCCCTCTCAGCCGCGAAGAATATGCCGACGTCGCGACGACACTTATCCTCGAGGGCGTCAAGGCGGTGCGCTGATCGCCACCGCGTCCTGTCCCCTCGTCTTTGCCACCATCGTCAGCACATCATACTGCGCGACGGTTGCGCCCGTCTGGTTGCTGACGAGGCAATCCCAGCGCACCTCGCCGTATTGGGCATTGACCCGCGGATTGATCTCCTTGCAGGTGAGCCGGACCTGAAGCGCGTCGCCGGGGTAAACGGGCGCCAGGAAGCGCAGCTTGTCGACGCCGTAATTAGCCAACACCGGACCCGGATCCGGATCGACGAAGAGCCCGGCCGCCAAGGATACGATCAGATAGCCGTGGGCGACGCGCCCGTCGAAGAACGGATTGGCGCGTGCGGCCTCCTCGTCCATGTGGGCGTAGAAATTGTCGCCGGTGAAATCGGCGAAGTGCTCGATATCTTCGACCGTCACAGTGCGGGTGCCGGTGACAAGCTGCTCGCCGATGCGAAGGTCTGCGAGCGACTTGCGGAACGGATGCTCGCCGTCGGTCCGGGCGGGCGCTCCCTCGACCCAGCGGCCGGTAACGGCCGAAAGCAGGCCCGGCGCGCCCTGGACGGCGGTGCGTTGCATGTAGTGCTTGATCCCGCGCATGCCGCCCATTTCCTCGCCGCCGCCGGCCCGGCCCGGTCCGCCATGGACGAGACCGGGCAGCGGAGAACCGTGCCCCGTCGACGTCTTCGCGCTGATACGGTTGCCGATCAGAACGCGGCCGTGGAAGGGCGCCATGCCAAGCACCAGCTCTTCTGCGATGCGCGGGTCGTTGGTGAAGACGGAGGTGACGAGGCTACCCTTGCCGCGCTTGACCAGTGCCACCGCCTCTTCGGCCGTATCATAGGGCATGACGGTGCTGACGGGGCCGAATGCCTCGACACTGTGAACTGCTTGAGCCGCATCCGGTTTGCCGCAATAAAGCAGCACGGGATTGAGGAATGCGCCCGCTTCCGCGTCACCGCAAACCAATTGGGGCCTCAGCGGATCACCGGCGACGATCAGGGCCTCGGCACTGAGATCACGGATGCGCGCCCGTACCTCCTCTCTTTGCCCAAGGCTTGCGAGCGGTCCCATTCGGACGTTTTCGTGGGCTGGATTGCCGAGCGCAACCTTACCCAGCCTTTCACCAAGAGCCGCGACGAGCGCGTCGCATTGGGCGCGCGGGGCGATCACCCGGCGGATGGCGGTGCATTTCTGTCCCGCCTTCGCCGTCATCTCGCGTGCGACCTCCTTGACGAAAAGATCGAACTCCTCGCTTGCAGGACCCGCGTCGAGACCCAGAATTGCGGCATTGAGGCTGTCGGCCTCCATGGTGAAGCGCACGGAATTCTCGACGATCGCCGGATGCATCTTCAGTTTGCGCCCGGTCGCGGCCGAGCCGGTGAAGGTGACGACGTCCTGGCCGTCGACATGGTCGAGCAGGTCGCCGAGGGAGCCGCAGACGAGTTGGACGGCGCCTTCCGGCAAGAGCCCGGTCTCAACGATCCGCCGCACCATCAGTTCGGCCAGATAGGCCGTCTGGCTCGCAGGCTTCACTATCGCCGGCATGCCGGCAAGCAGGGTCGGCGCCAGCTTTTCGAGCATGCCCCAGCAAGGAAAGTTGAAGGCATTGATGTGAACCGCGACGCCCTCGAGCGGCGTCAGTATGTGTTGGGCCGAGAAGCTGTTGTCACGGGAGAGCACCTCGACGTCGCCCTCAACGAGCACGCGGGTGTTGGGCAGTTCCCGCCTGCCCTTCGAGGCGTAGGAAAACAGCGTGCCGATACCGCCTTCGATGTCGGTCCAGCTATCGGCCCGCGTGGCGCCGGTGGCGGTCGAAAGCGCGTAGAACTCCTCCTTGCGCTCCATCAGCGCCTGCGCCAGTGCCTTCAGCATCAGCGCTCGCTCATGGAACGACATGCGGCGGAGCGCCGGACCAGCCTTCTCGCGCCCGTAGGCGAGCGCGGCCTGAAAGTCGATGCCGCTGGAATCGATCAGCGCCACCGGCGCTCCAGTCGCGGCATCGAGAAGCGGCACCCCCTCATCGGCGCCCCTGGTCCAGACGCCGCCAATATAGCTTTCGAGCCTGCGGGGCCGGTCTGCCATGACATTCATCGCGGTCTTCCTTCCGTCAGTTCATGTTCAGCGCCGAAAGCTCGGCATCGACCGCCGCCCGCCACTCGGAAAGCAGCGCCTCGTTCGGAGTATGGCGAAGCCCGAGCCGGGCGAGCATTTCGAAGCGGAGAGAGCCGGAGCGGCCGAAGCTCGCCGCGACCCGCGGGTGCCAATAGGCGGTCGCCTCCCGCGCCGCCCCCCGCCCCTCTTCCGTCACGACGATACGTTTCAACCCCTCGACTCCGAGCTCGGCATGGTGTGCCTCGCGCGGCAGAATTGCCCGGAAAATCCCAGCAAGCGGCTGATAGGACACCTGCGCCAGTTCCTTGAGCTGAATAACGACGGCCTTGCCCATCAGCACGTTCATAACCACCGCATCGGTCCAACCGTGAAGCGGATAGTGGAGGACCGAAAGGCGCATGTCCCCTCCCCGGCGCTCCGCGCCGATGTCCGCATCACGGGCAAGCCTGTCCGACCATGGGTGATGCACGGCATAGCGAGCGGTATCGGCGCCGAAGGTCCCCATCACCTTCAGCACCTGTCGGGCGTGGTCGGCTTTCTCCATGACGATGCGGGCCGCCGCAATGCGTTCACTGATCCCCGGCGCGTCGTTGATGATATCGGCGAAGCCGGCCGAACCGGCGAGCTCACTGTCGACGAAGCTCGCCATCAGCCGAAGCAGCTCGGCGCGATAGCGCGGCGGCGCATTATCGGGCGAAGTAAGCACGCCGCCTTCCGCGAGATATTCCTCGATCGGCATGGTGTCGGACATGGTTTCCTCCTTCGAGGTCGCGCCCTCACTCATCGTAGCTGACGGCGATGCGATCGCTCAGCGGATGGGACTGACAGGTGAGCACATAGCCCTGGCGCACCTCGTAATCCTCGAGCGCGTGGTTGGCCTCCATCTCGACTTCGCCTTCCAGCACCTTCGCCCGGCAGGTCGAACAGACACCTGCCTTGCAGGCGAAGGGCGCGTCCATCCGGTTCTCGATCGCCGCCTCGAGCAGGCTTTGGCCATGCTTGGGAAAGGTAAAGCTTCGCGTTACGCCGTCGAGCGTGACCGTTGCCTCGCAGGTCGCATGCCGGTCCGAGTGCTCGGCGCTTGGGACCTTGCGGCGTGCACGGCCGGGCTGTGAGGAGGCGAAGAGTTCGAACTTGATCTGGTCGTCGCGAACACCGTGTTCCCGAAGCGCTGCCGCTACTGCCAGCATCATCGGCTCCGGGCCGCAGATGAAGGCGGCATCGGCCGACTTGACGTCGATCCAGCCGCGGAACAGAGCCGCGCATTTTTCCGCATCGAGCCGCCCGGTGAAGAGATCGATTTCCTGTGCCTCGCTCTCGAGGATATGGAGCATCGAAAATCGCCGGAGATATAGGCTCTTGAGGTCTTCCAATTCCTCCCGGAACATGATCGAGCTGACGTGACGGTTGGCATAGACCAGCGTGAACTGGGATTTGTTTTCCCGCGCCAACGTCGTCTTGATGAGCGAGAGGACCGGCGTGATGCCGCTGCCGCCGGCGAAGCCGAGATAGTGCTTCGCCTTCTCCGGCTCGAGCGGCGTGAAGAACGCGCCCATCGGTGGCATCGCCTCGAGCGTATCGCCGGGCCTGAGCTCTTCGTTCGCCCAGGTGGAGAAACAACCGCCATCGACGCGCTTGATGCCGACCCTCAAGACGCCCTCGTCAAGCCCGGCGCAAATCGAATAGGAGCGGCGCAACTCCTCACCGTCGAACATGCGGCGAAAGGTCAGGTATTGACCTTGCGTGAACGCGAACGCAGCGCGGTCGTCCTTGCTCGGCTGAAGCGTCACGGCCACCGCGTCGCGCGTTTCACGCCGGACTTCGGTCACTTGAAGCGGATGGAAACGTGGCATTCGAGCGGCTCCTCACATCCCGGTCAGATGCACTTGAAATAATCGAAGGGTTCGAGGCAGTCCGAGCAGCGATAGCTCGCCTTGCAAAGGGTCGAGCCGAATTGACTGATCTTTTCGGTTCGAGTGGAGCCGCAACGCGGGCATGGGACGGTCGAATCCGGCTTGCCCGAAAGGCTTTCGATGCGCTTGAGCAGCCGCTCATTCGCGGCGGTACTGTCGACTGGCGGCGCGATGCCGAAGGCTTTGAGCTTCTCGCGGCCATCGGCGGTGATCCAGTCGGTGGTCCAGGCGGGCGCGAGCTGGCGTTCGAGCCTGACCTTCGCAATGCCCTTGTCGTGCAGCATGGTCTCGATATCGAGATTGATGATCGACGTGGCGGGACATCCCGAGTAGGTCGGTGTCACGGCCACCACCAGCGTGTCGCCGTCCCAGGCGACATTGCGGATAATGCCGAGATCGGTGATCGATATGACGGGAATCTCCGGGTCCGGCACATCTGCGAGCCAGCGCCAGATTTCCTCGACCGAATGGCGTGTCGCCGTCGGCACGTGAGCCTCCTACCAGGTGGCGTGCGGATAGGCGCGTTGCAGGAACTGCATTTCGGCCAGCACGTAGCCGAGGTGCTCCGTATGAATGCCGCGCTTGCCGCCGCCTTGCATGTAGCCATCCGTCGGCTTTTTCAGCGTCGCCTCGGAAAGCGTTTCGGCCACCAGTTCATCCCATTCGGTTTTCAGGCTCTGGGGCTCGGGTGCCACCCCCGCGGCCGCAAGCGCGGCGTCGGCGGCCTCGTTCATGAACATCTCGCCGGTATAGGGCCAGAGGTCGTCGAGCGCCTCCTGCATGCGGGCGTGGCTTTCGGCCGTTCCGTCGCCGAGTCGGATCACCAGGTCGCGGCTGCGTTCGAGATGGTAGGAGACTTCCTTCGACGCCTTTTCGGCAATCTCCGCGATGCGCCGGTCGGTAGAGCTAAGAAGCGCTTGCAGATGCAGGTAATGCCAGGCATCGAACAGGAACTGGCGCATCAGCGTTTTGCCGAAATCGCCGTTGGGACGTTCTGTCAGCAGCAGGTTGCGGAAATCATAGACGTCGCGGAGATAGGCAAGGTCGTCCGCGCTGCAACCCTTGTCCTCAACCTCTCCCGCAAGACCGAGCCAGAGCTGCGTCTGGCCGATGAGGTCGAGAGCGGTGTTGGCGAGCGCGATGTCCTCCTCTAGCGCCGGCGCATGACCGCACCATTCGGAGACGCGGTGGCCAAGGATGAGCGTATTGTCACCCATGCGCAGCAGGAACTCGAA
>JAPSJG010000252.1 GCA_031178305.1 Sinorhizobium sp. | reverse complement strand
GGAATTCACACGAGAAACACGATCAACCGCATGGCCGAGGCGATGCGCTCGGTCGGCGATGGCTGCACTAAGGAAGATTTGTTCCTGAAAGGCTTCACCGAGCGCCAGATTTCCATCTTCGGCCCGAAGGCCACCGAGCTCGCCACCGTCATGGCCCAGGCGGCGTAGCGCCATGACGAAGAGGGCGCGCCGCCGTGGCCCCTGCCCCTGTGGTTCACGCGCGGCGCGCTTGCCGGCCCCCACCGAAGAACTCTCTGGAGATTTCCGAAATGATTAAGCTTGGATCCTTTGCGAAGGACCGCATCACGAACTTCGCAGGCGTGGTGACTGGCCATGCGGAATACATAACCGGTTGCGACCAGTACCTTCTGTCGCCTCGGAGCCCCGACAAAGAGCCAAAGTGGTTCGATGAGCAGCGGCTCGACGTAGATCCGATTATCGCTCCGATCACCATCGACAATAGCAACGGCGCCGGCGCGGACATTCCCGCACCGGTGAAGTGACGTGGAGCGCCGCCGTGAGCTGCTCCTGTGGTCATGCGCGGCGCACTCACCCGCCTCGCCTTCACCCTTACCCTTCTCCTGATCCTGCTCTGGAGCCTCGGGCCATGACTGAGCATTTCACCGGACACAACAAGGCACGGCTCGAAGCCAGCCCTAATCGCTTCTTCCTCGCCTGCGCCATCCTCGCGCTCTCAATCGCATTCCTGCTGTCCGCCGCGCTGGCCGGCACCACGGCCTTCCGCAAGGAATGGCAGTTCGCGTCGGATGCGCGCACATGATGCCGCAGCTAGTCACCCTTCCCGTCGGCCACGATGCCGCGACGCGCCGCGAGCGCGCCAGCGCCGTGCCGGTAGCCGCCCTTCGCGGCCACGATCTTACCGTCGCCGAGCGCTCGGCGCTGATCGACTGCTACGTCAACTCGGACCGCACCTTCCTCGAAGTAGCCACGACGCACGGCGTCGACCGCGAGCACCTGCAGGAACTCTGGTTCGATCTCTTCCTCAGCCCTTCCACCTAAAGGACCGAATGATGTCCCACCTCATCAAAAGGCGCGGCACTATGCCCGCCGAGAGCATCGTCTACCGTGACTGGAAAAACGGCGTCAGCCGCACCGGCATGGCCGAGCGTTACGTCGTCACCGAAGGCGGCATCGGCGAATATCTCCGCCGCCGCGTCGACCGCTGGCGCAACCAGGCGCCGCCGCAGATTTCGGGCAACGCCCGCAAGGTCGTACGCACCGTCGTCGCCGTGGGCGAAAATGGCTATCGCGAAATCCAGATCTCACTTCCGCGCATCTCTATGCACGTCCAACCACTGGAGGCGCGGGTATGATGGACAATCGCCGCATGCCGCATCCCGACAATGACGCGGTTGACGGACTTGCCGGTGCAATGAAGGAGAAGCTTGGCTTAGCGCGCGAGAAGGGCCGCGGCGGCTGGGACGACCCTACCGAATGCAGCAATGACGATCTGTCAAGGATGCTTCGGGAGCACGTCGAGAAGGGTGATCCAGTCGACGTGGCGAACTTCTGCGCTTTCCTCGTTGCACGTGGTGAACGCATCCTTGCCCCCATCGCGACGGAGGTCGAGCGATGAGGATCTTATGCAGCCGTGAGACCATCATACCGATCGAGGAAGCGCTGAACCGTAGAAATACACGCGCGATTGAAGTCTTGCACCACATCCAGTTGGAGCGCCTTCGTTCGCATGACTATGTTTCGCAAAGTGCTCGGTCCATCCGCAGCGTCAACCTTTTCTTTCAGCGCTGCTCTAATCGCATCGAGCGAGACCGGGACTTCAATAAAGAAGGCGCTAGTAAACTCATCGAAAATCGGCTGTCCGTAAATGTGGTGGAGTCGTCGGGCAAAGTCGATTTCTGCTTGAAGCTGACCTTCGGGGCTCTTCACGCTGTCGATCCAAGCCTGGACATCGCGGAGTGCCCAGCCCAGGACGACCTGCATTGCTTTGACCATCTCATATTTCTGGTCGAGCTGGACCGCGACCGTTTGCCGATGGTGTTTGGCCGCGTCTTGGATCTGTTTCGAAAGGAAAACGACGGTTATCACAGCAGCGGGAACCGCTGCCCAGCTACCAAGTGCCGAGATCCACTCCCGGAGACAGTGTTCGTCTTGGGCGCCGGCGCAAAATGGCTCTCTTCCGAACAACACACGGGTAAATGCCAACGCGATCAAAGCAAAAGGTATAAGCCAAGCCCAGGTATCCCACTGTTTGCGGAAGTCCATCGCCTTAGCCCCCATCCGATCCCGGCTGGGATGTTTAGCCGTGGCACGGTGAGTCGGCAAGGTTGCGGTACCCCGCCGCTCCTAATGAAGGAGCCGCAGCCCATGAGCATCGGCACCTCGGACCGCCCCATCGACGACGCCTTCAACGCGACCGCAAAACCGCAGTCCGTCAACCCACGGGCGATCCGGACGGCCTTCCTAGATCAGAACGTCGAGCTGCCGCTCCGCCTCTCCGAGACAGATGTCGGCGTCGTGCTCGATCGCCACAGCTGCGATGTCTTTACCGTCGACGTGAACAACCAGCGTCCCGACGATGAAGCGTTGGCGATCGCCCTCCTCATCGTCGAGTGTGTCAATGCCGAGGCCGGCTTCACCACGGAGCATCTCGATGCCTGATCTCCTGCCCTTCCGCATCCATTTCGAAGATCCGGAGATCGCCCCGCTCGATCTCGACGCGAGCGACGCCGAGGCCGCGCGCAAGCTCGCTGCCAAACGCCGCGGCGTACCCGCCGGAGCCATCCGCAAGGTCAAGATCATCCGGGAGAAGGCCAATGGCTGACGGCACCAAGATCGAATGGACGGACGCCACCTGGAACTCCATCACCGGCTGCGCAGTCGTCTCCCCCGGCTGCACCAACTGCTACGCGATGAAGCTCGCCGGGACGCGGCTGAAGAATCACCAAAGCCGCAAGGGGCTGACGAAGGATACCAAGGCCGGCCCGGTTTGGACCGGCGAGGTGCGGCTCAACCGCCAATGGCTCGACCAGCCGCTGCGCTGGACGAAGCCCCGCATGATCTTTGTCTGCGCCCACGGCGATCTTTTCGCCGAGGGCGTGGACCAGGTCTGGATCGACCATGTTTTCGCGGTCATGGCGCTGGCGCCGCAACACATATTCCAGGTGCTGACGAAGCGCCCGGAGCGCATGCGCGAATACATGCTCGGCATGTCCTCGCGAAGGGGTTTCATCGCCGGATATGGCGCACTGGTCCGTGGCGGCAATCTGCCGGATCATTATGAGGCCGCATTCGAAGCGGTTGCCAAACCGCTCCCAAACGTCTGGCTCGGCGTCTCGGTCGAGGATCAGAAGCGCGCCGACGAGCGCATCCCGATCCTGCTCGACACCCCCGCCGCCGTCCGCTGGATCAGCGCCGAACCGCTGCTCGGGCCGTTGGACCTTGTCACATTCCTCGGCGGAACACTGAGGATTGGTAATATTTCCATCAAGGTTCCGGCGGTCCGCCTCGACTGGGTTGTCGCCGGCGGCGAGAGCGGTCCCGACGCCCGTCCGATGCATCCGGATTGGGCGCGCTCGCTCCGCGACCAATGCGCCGCGGCGGAAGTGCCCTTCCTGTTCAAGCAGTGGGGCGAATGGGTGCCGCAGGTCGGCGCAGTGGACGGCTGGACCATCCCGGACGATCCCGAGATTAGCCGCATTGATCACCGCGACTGGGAGGGCGATCACTGGGGCGAGCCCTACCGCCCGATGTGGTGCGACGATCGTGACGACGACACGGTATCAAGAGTTGGCAAGCGATACGCCGGCCGCCTCCTCGACGGCATCGAGCACAACGGCTTCCCGGAGGTGCGGCGGTGACCGATCATCCCTTCCTCTTTTCGGGCCTCATGGTCCGCACCCTGCTTGATGGTCGCAAAACGCAGACGCGGCGGCGGCTCACGCCGCATAACACGTTCTTCGACGGCCGGCCGTGGAGCAAGCTTGCCAAGGCGCAAGAATGGGACTGGGAGAATGCATGGGTAGACGGTGGCCCATCCCCGGCAGGCAACCCCGGACCATACCTGCACCTGCCATGGCTTTCGGGAGACGCAGATCCGTTTGAGCAGACCGTGCACCGCATTTACCCGAAAGTTCAGCCCGGCGATCGCATATGGGTGAAGGAAACGCATGCGATCGTGCCGAGCACCGCCTACCGCATGAGCACTGGCGTCGAGCAGATCGTGAACCCGGCCGACCGGGACGATGCCGCCATCTATCGCGAAGGATGGGAGCGTAGCGCGCCCACCTGGAAACCGTCCATCTTCATGCCTCGCTGGGCTTCCCGTTTGACCCTTCCAGTGGCCGCCGTGAAGATCGAGCGGCTGCAGGACATAAGCGAAGAGGACGCCATCGCCGAGGGCGCGCACCGTGGGAAAGCCTCCGGCCGCTTCGCTGACAATTACGGCGCCATGGCCATTGCCGGCGATTGGTTTGGCACTGCTCGCGCATGGTACCGCGACCTATGGGACCGGATCAACGGCGCCGGCGCCTGGGACAAAAACCCATGGGTGATCGCCTATAGCTTCGATCCGCTGCGTAAGAACATCGACGAGGTCCGCGGATGAGCCACCCGCAGCCCTCCCCGCAGCAGAAGCGCATGGACGCAATCCGCAACCGGGTCGCGCTCGCGACCCCGGATTGGGGCATTCAATCCGACGGCGGCCGGCTCTGCCTGACTGCGGCAAGCAGCGAAGGCACCTTCCTTGTCGCGACGATCGCCGCCGACGCGCCGATCGGCGACAGCGAGATGGTACTGAACGCGCCCTATGACCTGATTTGGCTGCTCCGGACCTATGACGCCCTCGCCGGCAAATATCGCACCCTCGTCTCCGAGCTGCGCCGCCACGCGCCTCCGCAGCACCAGCAGAAGCCGAAAGACTACGCCGCCGAATGCGCGATGAAATGCGCCGAGCCGGCTTTCAAGAAATTCCTCGAGGAGTGCCACGGCCTGGCGAAGCCCCTCACCGACGATCGCGCCGCGACAAAGGTCCGCTCGATCCTGAACATCCGCTCGCGCAGCGAGCTGAACGATGACGCGGCCGCAGCTGTCCGCTGGCAGGATCTGCGCAGCGCATTTGATGCCTGGAGGCGCCGAGGATGATCAATCGTCGCGATCGCATCCGCGCAAAGATCATGTCCAGGGTCCGGATCGATCCGGTAACAGGCTGCTGGGAGTGGACCGGCCCTGACTCTGGCAAGAACGGCCGAGGCAAGGGCTACCCCCGCATGTCTCTCGACGGTCAGACCGTCGCCGTTCACATCGCCATGTGGACCAATGAGCATGGCTATATCCCCGGGAAAAAAGAACTCGACCACGCCTGCCGCAACCGCCTTTGCGTGCGACCGGAAACGGATCACGTCGAGATGGTGACCCGCAAGGAAAACGCCAAGCGCCGGGAACAGGCGAAACGCGCCATGATCGGACACAACGGCGGACCTAAGTTCGAGTGCCAGGAAATGGAGGCGAGCAGCTGATGAAGGCGAACGCTTCCAACCCGAGCGGCGAAATTTCGCTGGAACGCATCGAGAAGATGCTGCTAGTTTGCGCCGAACTCGTCGACCGACGTGGACCGATCGCTCAACCACTGCTGGACCGCATGGAGCGGGAATACCTCGCAGCAAAGGAGCGCGGCAAAAACGTCGATCGTATCCGCAAACTCATCGGAGCCAATTGAGCTACATTTTGGATACAAATTGGCTACATCGACAATCTTAGAGCTTCAGAATGTACTTCTAACATCTTGTAAAATATGGCTATAGCTATTGCTCTCCTACCGGAGCCAACTCCGGCCCGGGGAGCCAGTTTCCAAAGCCCTGCATCTCACGGTGCGGGGCTTTTTCTTTGAGTATTTTCAAGTGCTTAACCGATCATGTAAATGCACCAAGCCTCTAAAAGGTTCGGTGCTGGCTTGCTCTTTGGTTACATTTTGGCTGCTTTGCGGACCACACAGGCCGGCAAACGGGGAATTCATAGGGTCCGAAGATATTCCGCGTTACGCAATGAGAAACGCCGCAAGCGGCATCTATCGCTATTATCGCCG
>JAPSJG010000251.1 GCA_031178305.1 Sinorhizobium sp. | reverse complement strand
GCCGCAGGCTGTTCGGTGGCCGGCGCCTCACCCTCATATTCCTCCGCATGCAGAATCAGCGGCGTGACGCGCAGTTCCTGGGCGGCGGTCATGAAGACGCCGGCGATCAGCCCGGCCACGATCGCGGCCAGAAGTGTTTTGACGATCATTGTCGATATTCCTCAATGCGGCGCTCCCTTAGGTCAGCGGCGCCGGCCAATGAACGCAGTCCAGCGCCCTACAGCCCCGTGCGTCCTTCAGGACGCACAAAGGACGCGTAAGTCTTTGAAACTACGCATCGTACTTTCCGAAAATCGGTTCCGATTTTCGGGCCGATGCGCGAGCCGCGACAGCATGCCGGATGGCATGCGCGCATGCTCGGAGCGCCAGACGGCTCGGTTCAGCTTCGATGGAACGCGCAAGGCGTTCCATCGGCTCAATGGCAGGGGAAGCCGTAGGAATGGCGAGTGTCGTGCGCCGTGTCGTGCAGCACGGCCGAATTCGCCAGGCCCGCGCCGAAGACGAGGAAGGCGCCGATCATCAGGGCAAGAATGCCCGCGGTCAGACGATCGCTGAGAGAGAGCGAGACGCTCGAAACTGTAGATGTGGCCATGACAACCTCCGTGATGGCAAAGGGAGTTTCCCGATGGGCAATTTGCCCGCATCGATTGGCAGGTTTCCTGGCTCGCGGCGTCAGGTGTTGCACCAGGGATTTGCCTCGCCTTCCCAGGTCAAACCGCTCTCGCGGTCCTTTCCCAGTGGCTTTTTCCGGATTGCTCCGGAATGGCAAATTCACGCCGCTCTACAGTCGCGGGGTCGGCCGTGATTGAGATGCCCAGCTTGGGTCCATCCGTCACGTTCCCGTTTACTCCCGAAGCGCGTTCGCATTCCGGGAACCAACCGATCAGCGATGATTAGGGGCGGCCGCTGGCGATGTCAATCGAGGCGAACCTGCAAAATGCACGGGTGGTTGCAGCAGAGCTTTTCGAGACCGCAGCCATCGCTTTCCTGAAGTGTACCTGCGCCTGATGACTGTGTCGCGCCGCTCGGCTATCTCTTCAGTTGCGTACTCGCGCCGAGCGCTGCGTTCCGCTGAGCCACTGGAGTGTCGTTTTATGACAGCTTTCGTTCCGACCCTGGCCTTTGCGGCCATCATCGGCTCCGGCCTGATGGCGGGGCTCTTCTTCGTCTTCTCCGTCTGCGTGATGCAGGCATTGTCGCGGCTTCCGGCGGAACAGGGCATCGCCGCCATGAACGCCATCAATCTCGTGATTCAAAATCCGTTGTTCCTGACCGCCTTCATGGGCACCGCACTTCTCGGCCTGGCGCTGATCGTCGCCGCCTTGCTCACGGGTGGGCAGGGGAGCTATCTGCTCGCCGCCGGCGGGCTCGCCTATCTTGTCGGTACGTTTACGGTAACCGTCGTCTTCAATGTTCCCTTGAACGATGCGCTTGCCGCGGCGCGAGGCGGTGCTGCTGCCGAGCTCTGGCAGCAGCGCTACCTGACCGATTGGGTCCGGTGGAATCATGTCCGCACGATCGCCTCGATCGCGGCGCTGGCACTTTTCGCCCTTGGCTTCGCCCGCAGTTGAAGGCGCGGCCTCAGGCGCTCGCCAGTGCGCTCGCAAGGTCTGCGACGAGGTCGTCCGGATGCTCGATGCCGATCGACAGGCGGATGGTCGATTCGAGCACTCCGATCCGGTGCCGGACGTCAATCGGCACGCCCGAATGGGTCATCGCGGCCGGGTGGCTGGCGAGCGACTCCGTGCCGCCGAGGCTGACGGCAAGCTTCAAAATCTGCAGCGCGTTCAGGAAGCGGAAGGCCGATTCCTGGCCGCCGACGATGTCGAAGGAGAAGGTTGAGCCGGCGCCGGTGCACTGTGCCGCGAAGACACGGCCGACGTTTGACGCTTCGTCGTCGAAGGGGAGATAATGGATGCGCTCGACCTTCGGATGATCACGCAGGAATTCGGCGATGACGCGGGCGTTTTCGTTGGCCTTTTCCATCCGCACCGACAGCGTCTCCAGCGAACGGCCGATCATCCAGCTGGAATGCGGGTCAAGCTGGGTGCCAATCGAGCCACGCAGTGCCTTCACCTGTCTGATGAGCGCCTTGGAACCGAGGGCGGCGCCGGCGATCAGATCCGAGTGGCCACCGACATATTTGGTCAGCGAATAGAGCGAGAGGTCCGCGCCATGGTCGAGGGGGTGCTGGAAGACCGGGCCGAGCAGCGTGTTGTCGCAGGCAAAGATCGGCCGGTGCCCCTGTTTCTCGCCGATCCTGTCGGCGATGCCACGGATCATTGTGATGTCGACGAGGCTGTTGGTGGGATTGGCCGGCGTCTCGATGAGAATGAAGGCGACGCGGCCTTTCTTCATTGCCTCCTCCGCCGCGGCATCGACCGCCGCCTCGTCGATGCCGTCGGCGAAACCGACGGCCGAAACGCCCAGATTGGGCAGGGTCTTCGCCAGCAGCGTCTCGGTGCCGCCATAAAGCGGCTGCGAATGCAGGATGACATCGCCCGGGTGAACGAAGGCGAGCAGCGTGGTGGCGATCGCCGACATGCCTGAGGAGAAGAGCGCACCCGCTTCGGCGCCTTCGTAGACGGCAAGCCGATCCTCGACGATCTCGCTGTTCGGATGGTTGAAGCGCGAATAGACGAGGCCGGCGCCGACGCCGGCCGGCGGCTCGCGTCGCCCCGAGACGAAATCGAAGAAATCGCGTCCCTCCTCGGCCGAGTGGAAGACGAAGGTAGAGGTAAGGAATATCGGCGGCTTGACCGCGCCCTCGGAAAGCTCGGGGTCGTAGCCATAATTGAGCATCAGGGTTTCCGGATGCAGCTTATGGTTGCCGATATGGGTTTTCGATGGATGCGGCGCGGTCATTTTTCTCTCCCTAGGGCTCCACTGCCTTTCGAACATAGAGATAAGGCGCAGAAAATTGCCGGCGAGACCGTTCATCCGATTCTGGAAAACAGTTTCCCCGCCAGGATCAGCAATCGCGACGTTGCAGAGCGCGTCGGCCTGTCGATTTGGCAAGGGGAACCGTCCCGAATCTAGCTCCACCGCTCTTATCAATGTGACAAGCACAGGAATAAGAGAGGCGAACGACAGAACGTCGCCCGAAAGCGCTTTTGAGGCGCGAACATTGAACGTGAAAAAATTGCCCTAGATTCAAAGAACTAGAGCGCCTTAGGCGAGTTCGAACGGACCTGGCGCTCTGGGAGAAAGGCGATGGATTTCGTGGAAACGATCAACGCCACCGGATATTGGCTGCGCGCCGTAATCTTGAATGAGTGGACGCACTACCAACTGGCATTGATCGCGGTCGGCTATCTGGTCTGCGGTGTCTTGGCGAGACACATAGAGCCGGCCGTGGAGGCACGCGCGCGCACGATCAAGGGAAATCCGGACCTGCTTCGGGTCATCATTGCCTTCATGCGGCGGCTCAGGTGGCTCTTCCTGATCCTGTGGCTGTGGATTGCCGACGTGCTTCTGTTGCGGTTCGGCTGGCCATCCTACCGCTGGCTTGTCTCCACGGCGCTCACGCTCGCGGCAGCGTGGTTCGTCATTTCAGTGCTGACGCGCCTCATCCGGAACCAGATGCTGGCGCGTGCCGTGGCCGTTGCCGGCTGGTCCTATTTTGCGCTTTACGCGCTCGGGCTGGACGACGTCGTCCTGGCGGCGCTTGACGGCATGTCGGTCAATCTCGGCGCGGTTCGCCTTTCGATGCTGATCGTCTTGAAGGCGATTGTCCTTTCCGCGGCGCTGATCTGGATGGCCGTCCTGATCGGCAGGGTGACGTCGCACTGGATCGAAGGGTCCGGGGATCTTACGCCCTCCTTCAAGGTCCTCATCAGCAAATTGGATGATGGGCTTCGGGGCGTCATCGCTCGATTTCAAGCTGAGATTCTGGATTTCCGATCCGAGCAACGGTCTGACGAATGTCCGCGGGCAGGTTCTGATGGCATTGTGGGACGCATTCAAGGCGGCCGGTATCTCCATCCCGTTCCCGCATCGGGAGATCATCATGAAGACGCCCGTCGAGGTGATCCGCGCGGCGCACCAATATCCAGGCAATAGTGCGGCCGAATAGGCCCGCGACGATTGACTGCGTAGGTGTGGAAGGCGACATTGCGGCTCGCGCGGCACCCGCGCCGGAGGAACTCTGGCTGTCTCAGCGACAATGCCTCGTGGAATTGGAGCCCCCGATGGAACACCTTCGGCAGACGGACCTAACGCGATCGACGCGGCCGCTTCCGGGCTTTCTCGGGCGTCTCCTGCGCTCGTTCTCCGCGGCCGGCCTGCTCGTCGGGGTGTTGTTCTTCGCGGTGTCGCTAACGCCTAGCCTCATTCCGCGGCCCTATCTGACCCAAGGGGTCATCTCCGGCATTTCGCTGGCGGCTGGTTATGCGATCGGCGCGTTTCTGCGCTGGCTTTGGTTTTTCTTCGAGTTGCGCGAGCCTTCGGCGCGGCGCGAGCGCACGCTGAAGATCGCAGAGGCGATCGTCTGCATTGCGGCGGCGGCCGTGTTCCTTTGGCAGACGGCCGGATGGCAAAACACCGTGCGCGACATCATGGGCCTCGAGCCCATCGACAGCGCGGAACCCCTCGCACTCGGCCTCGTCGCGGTTCTGGTCTTCCTCGTGCTTGTCTTTCTCGCGCGGCTGTTCAGACTTACATTCCGCGCCTTCTCGCGATGGCTGGAGCGCTTTCTCACGCGCCCCATCGCGCGCGCTATCGGCGGTCTGGCCGCTATCGCACTCTTCTGGTCCGTGGCGAACGGCGTCATCTTCAAGTTCGCGCTCCGCGCTGCCGACAGCTCTTTCCGCACGCTCGATGCGCTCGTCGATCCGGACGTGGCGCCGCCGACCGATCCGAGGAAAACCGGGAGCGAGGCCTCGTTGCTGAGCTGGGAGGAGTTGGGGCGGCAGGGGCGCCATTTCGTCGCCTTGGGCCCGTCGGGCGCCGACATCGGCGCTTTCTTCGACGGGAGGGCGCCCGATCCCGTCCGGGTCTATGTCGGGCTGAATTCCGCCGAGACGGTGCGGGACAGGGCCAGGCTGGCGCTCGAAGAACTGAAGCGCGCCGGCGGATTCGAGCGGAGCGCGCTCGTCATCGTCGTGCCGACCGGCACCGGCTGGGTCGATCCCGCCGCGCTCGACACGCTCGAATATCTTCTGCACGGTGACGTGGCGAGTGTCGCGGTGCAATACTCCTACCTCACGAGCTGGCTGTCGCTTCTGGTCGAGCCTGGCTATGGTGCCGAGACCGCCAATGCGCTCTTCCATGAAATTTATGGCTACTGGACGACGCTGCCCAAGGATGCTCGGCCGAAACTTTATCTGCATGGGCTGAGCCTCGGCGCGATGAATTCGCAAGGTTCGGTCGATCTCTTCGATATCATCAGCGATCCCTTCCAGGGCGCGCTTTGGAGCGGTCCGCCATTCCAGAGCGAGCTCTGGCGCTCGGTGACGGCCGATCGTGTCGCCGGTTCGCCTGCCTGGCTGCCACGCTTTCGCGACAATTCCATCATTCGCTTCACCCATCAGCAGAATGCACTCGATGTCCCCGGTGCCCATTGGGGTGCGATGCGGATCGTCTATCTGCAATATGCGAGCGACCCGGTGACCTTCTTCGATCCGCATGCCTTCTACCGCGAGCCCGACTGGATGAAGGCGCCGCGTGGCCCGGACGTCTCGCCGGCGCTGAGCTGGTTCCCCGTCGTAACCGGGCTGCAGCTTCTCGGCGACATGGCGCTCGCGACGACGTCGCCGATCGGCTACGGCCACGTCTATGCGCCGGAGAATTACATCGATGCGTGGATGGCGGTCGTCGATCCGCAAGGCGTGACGGCGGCGGATGTGGCGCGGCTGAAGGCGCAATTCAGCGGGCGGTGAATGAGACAATGCCCCTCATTCCCCTGCCGGGGCCTTCTCCCCGCAGGCGGGAGAAGGGGAAAGCCGCGAACTCCCAGTCCCCCTCGCCCCGCTTGCGGGGAGAGGGCCGGGGTAAGGGGCAAATTTCCTCGCCTCAACGCGTCTTTGTGCTTCCATCTACACACTCGACAGGAGCTCCACCATCGCGCCGATGATCTTGCGG
>JAPSJG010000250.1 GCA_031178305.1 Sinorhizobium sp. | reverse complement strand
ATTGGGAGCGCGCAGGCACGCCCGGCGCCAAGCCGGCCGTCTTTCTTCATGGCGGCCCCGGCGGCACGATTTCGCCGAACCATCGCCGTCTCTTTGATCCCGAGCTCTATGACGTCACGCTGTTCGATCAGCGCGGCTGCGGCAAATCGACCCCGCATGCGGAGATCGAAGCGAACACCACCTGGCATCTTGTCGCCGACATCGAGCGGCTGCGCGAACGCGTCGGCTTCGAGAAATGGCTGGTGTTCGGCGGCTCCTGGGGATCGACACTGGCACTTGCCTATGCGCAGACGCACCCGGAGCGCGTCTCCGAACTCGTCGTCCGGGGCGTCTATATGCTGACCAAGGCCGAGCTCGACTGGTACTACCAGTTCGGCGTTTCGGAAATGTTTCCGGACAAGTGGGAGCGTTTCATCGCCCCGATCCCGCCGGAAGAGCGCCATGAGATGATGCGGGCTTATCACCGGCGCCTCACAAGCGAGGACCGCGCGACGCGGATTGCGGCCGCGAAAACCTGGAGCTTGTGGGAGGGCGAGACGATCACGCTCCTGCCGGAACCCGCAACCAGCAAGCCGTTCGAGGGCGACGAATATGCCTGCGCCTTCGCGCGGATCGAAAACCATTTCTTCGTCAATGCCGGGTGGCTGGAGGAGGGGCAATTGCTGCGCGACGCGCATAAGCTCCACGGCATACCCGGGGTGATCGTACACGGCCGCTACGACATGCCGTGTCCGGCCAAATACGCCTGGCAATTGCACAAGGCCTGGCCTGAGGCCGAATTCCATTTAATCGAGGGGGCGGGCCATGCCTATTCCGAGCCTGGCATTCTCGATCGCCTGATCCGCGCGACCGACAAGTTCGCCGGCAAGACCGAATAGCGCGGAACGGGAAGACATCGCCACCCATAGAATTGCATTTTGGAAACGAGCCATGACCAGGGAACGCATCTATCTCTTCGACACGACGCTTCGCGACGGGCAGCAGACGCCTGGCATCGATTTTTCGGTCGAGGACAAGATTGCGATTGCGGCAATGCTCGACGAATTCGGCGTGGATTATGTCGAAGGCGGTTATCCGGGCGCCAATCCGACCGACACGGAGTTCTTCAAGCTGAAGCGCACGCAGCAGGCATCCTTCGTCGCCTTCGGCATGACCAAGCGCGCCGGCGTCTCCGCCTCGAACGATCCCGGCCTCAACGCGCTGCTTGGCGCGAGCAGCGATGCGGTCTGTCTCGTCGCCAAGAGCTGGGACTATCATGTCGACGTGGCGCTCGGCTGTTCGAACGAGGAAAATCTCGATAGCATCCGCGCGTCGGTGGAGGCGGTCGCCGCCTCCGGCCGAGAAGCGATGGTCGATTGCGAACACTTCTTCGACGGCTACAAGGCAAATCCTGCCTATGCCACTGCCTGCGCGAAGTCGGCTCTCGAGGCGGGTGCGCGCTGGGTCGTGCTTTGCGACACCAATGGCGGCACACAACCTGCCGAGATCCGGGAGATTGTCGCCGCCGTGATCGCCGCGGGCGTGCCTGGAGCAAAGCTCGGCATCCATGCTCATAACGATACCGGACAGGCGGTGGCCAATTCGCTCGCCGCGGTCGAAGCGGGGGTGCGCCAGATCCAGGGAACGCTGAATGGTATCGGCGAGCGCTGCGGCAATGCCAATCTCGTCACGCTCATCGCGACGCTTGCCCTGAAGGACACCTATTGCGAGCGTTACGAGACCGGCATCACTGCCGACAAGCTGCAGGAACTGACGACGCTCGCGCATGCCTTCGACGAACTCCTCAACCGTTCACCGGATCCGCAGGCGCCCTATGTGGGCGCTTCCGCTTTCGCTACCAAGGCCGGCATTCACGCCTCGGCGCTGTTGAAGGATCCGCGCACCTACGAGCATGTCGCGCCCGAAAGCGTCGGCAATCTGCGCCGGGTGATGGTCTCCGACCAGGGCGGCAAGGCCAATTTCATCAATGCGTTGAAGCGCCGCGGCATCACGGTCTCCAAGGACGATCCGCGCCTTGACAAGCTGATTTCGATCGTCAAGGAGCGCGAAGCGACGGGCTATGCCTATGAGGGCGCTGATGCAAGCTTCACGCTGCTTGCCAATCGCATCCTCGGCACCGTCCCGGATTTCTTCCATGTGGAGAGCTTCCGGGTGATGGTCGAGCGGCGCTTCGATGCGAACGGCAAGCTGAAAACCGTCTCGGAAGCCGTGGTCAAGGTCATTGTTGACGGCGAGACGATGATGTCGGTCGCAGAAGGCCATGGACCGGTCAATGCGCTCGATCTCGCGCTGCGCAAGGACCTCGGCAAGTACCAGTCGGAAATCGCCGACCTGGAACTCGCCGACTACAAGGTGCGCATCCTCAACGGCGGCACCGAGGCCGTAACCCGGGTGCTGATCGAATCTGCGGACCGGACGGGTGCGCGCTGGTGGACGGTCGGCGTTTCCGACAACATCATCGATGCCTCCTTCCAGGCGCTGATGGACAGCATCGTCTACAAGCTGATGAAGAACCGCGATCAGGTTGGGCTGGTGGCGGCGGAGTAGGGGCGCCTTCGCCGCTTAGATTCGCCTCAACCCCTCTCGCCTGCCGGCCATCTCCTACAAGGGGAGATCGGCAGGCGGCGATGTCGGCAATTCCAGCCGAGGTCGGGGCAGGGCCGCGCTTGCGTATCTCCCCGCCTGTGGGGCCTTGTGGGGCAGATGCCCGGCAGGGCAGAGGAAGTGTCTCGGCCATTGCTTCCCGTGACTTAAGCAGCCCTCATTCTTCGCTTCACGGAAATGAATTGGTGCATCACCATTCGTTGGAGTAGGACGCTTCAAGGAACGGCGGCCTTCGTGCCGCAGATCGATCCCGGAGTGATTACTTCCCCGCGCTTTACTCCGGCGGAGTTTCTCAGGATCAGGACCATGGCCGAGCCGAACGCCAAACCGCCCGTCGACAATACCGACTCCGCGAGAGGGTTTGCCTTCGCACTGGCGGCCTATCTGCTCTGGGGCTTCCTGCCCTTCTTCATGAAGGCGGTGGCGCATATCCCCGCGCCCGAGGTCGTCGCGCACCGTATCGTCTGGTCCGTGCCGCTGGCCGGCCTCGTGCTGGTCTGGCTCGGCCGCACGGAGGAGGTGAGGACGGCGCTTCGGTCTCCGCGCATGCTGAAGATGGCGACTTTGACGGCCGCGCTCATCACCGTCAACTGGGGTATTTATGTCTGGGCAATCGGTGCCGGCCGCGCGATCGAGACGGCGCTCGGCTATTACATCAACCCGCTCTTTTCGATCTTCCTGGGTGCCCTGCTGCTCAAGGAAAGGCCGAACCCGGCACAGATGGTGGCGATCGCGCTTGCGGCGCTCGCGGTTGCCGTGCTCGCCTTCGATGCCGGCGGCCTTCCTTGGGTCTCGATCGGGCTCTGCATTTCCTGGGGCTTCTACGCCTTCTTCCGCAAGACGCTGCCGATCGGCCCGAACCAGGGCTTCTTCCTGGAGGTGCTGCTCCTCAGCATCCCGGCGATCGGCTACATCATCTGGCTCGAGGCGACGGGTGGGGGCCACTTCGGCGATACCGGCTTGACCGATCTCCTGCTGCTCCTTGCCTGCGGCCTCGTCACCGCCGTACCCTTGATGATCTATGCCAACGGCGCAAAACTGCTGAGGCTCTCGACCATCGGTATCATGCAATATATCGCCCCGACGATGATCTTCATCATCGCCGTCTTCGTCTTTCACGAGCCCTTCGGCGTCGCGAAGCTCGTTGCCTTCATCCTGATCTGGGCGGCGCTCTTGATCTATTCGGGCGCGATGCTGGCGCAGAGCAGGGCGCGGCGCGCGGCACAGCCGACGCCGGCGGAGTAGCAGGGAAAACCGAAAACATCAAAGCTTGGAGATGATCTCGGCTTCGCCCTCGCGACCGGTCTCTGCCGTGGCGGCGAGAATGGCCGGGATAATATCTTCGGCCCGATCTATCACAAGCGGTTGGACGAGATGGGCCGTGTGGACGAAGCCCTGGTCTCGCATGTGCTGCAGCAGCTCCAGCATCGGCGTCCAGAATCCGTTGATATTGCCGAAGATCATCGGCTTGCGGTGGCGGCCGAGCTGTGCCCAGGTCATGATCTCGACAATTTCCTCGAGCGTGCCGATGCCGCCGGGAAGGGCCACGAAGGCGTCCGCCCGATCGAACATCTTGTGCTTGCGCTCATGCATGTCGGCCGTAACGATCAGCTCGTTGAGTTGCCCCAGCGAGTGGCGTGTCGCTTCCTTGTCCATCAGGAATTCGGGAATAATGCCGGTGACGTGGCCGCCGCCGGAGAGCACGCCGCTTGCGACCGCGCCCATGATACCGCGCGTGCCGCCGCCATAGACGAGCTTGAGGCCATGCTCCGCAATTGATTTGCCGAGAATTCGGCCTGCCTGATCATGGGTCGGGTCGCGGCCCGGCTGCGAACCGCAATAGACGCAGACGGAGAGAATCGGGTTCGTATCCTTGTTCATGTGGCCAAGAGACATCGCGGCGCAGCATGGGTCAAGGAAAATGACGAAAAAGACATCTCGTGGGCGCCCGCGCGTGCAGTCGGAGCTTGTGCGGAACTGCAGGAATCGTTAGCAATTTCCGCACTAGATTGAAGAATTCGGCGAGAGACCCACGTTGCGCTATAATACTTCGAGGACTCGGCACCGTAGGCCGGCAAAGGGGATGCGCGGGGCAAAAGCTTCGCTCCTGTGGAGAGTGGCATGATAAAGAACAAGGCCAGTTGGGTGGCCCTCGGCGTGCTGGCGATTGCGACGGCGCTGATGGTTTTCGTGGTCCAGCCGAACCTGCGCGACAACGCCGAGGAAGAGACCGCACGATCCTCCGCGGGCAGCGGCCAGACGGTAGGGCCGGCACCGGAAGCCAAGGTCGCCAAGGCGCCCGCCGCAACGCAAGGCACAGAAAGCGAGCAGACCACCGCGCGTTCCGCCGGCAGCGCCGCGTCCGATCCGGCTGCTACTGGCACGCCGGTTCCGGCCGCCGATTGGACCATGCCCGGATTTGACCTCCTTCGCGTCGAGCCCGATGGGTCGACCGTGATTGCCGGTCGTGCCGAGCCGGGCACCAAGCTCGAAATCCTGAGCGGCGATACGGTGGTTGGGACCGCCGAGGTCAATGCGACCGGGGATTTCGCTGCCGTCTTCGACAAGCCGCTTGCCGCAGGCGACCACCAGCTGACGCTTAGAAGCGTCGGTGCCGGCGGCGCCAGCAAGATATCGGACGAGGTTGCGACCATTTCCGTGCCGAAGGACCCCGGCGGGCAATTGCTGGCGATGGTCTCCAAGCCGGGCGAGGCAAGCCGGCTGATCACGACGCCGAAAGCCGAAGAGATGCCCGCGCAGGCAGCCGCCAAACCCACGGCGCCGACGGATGCGCCGGCCACGCCCAACGGCGTGCCGGGACTGCAGGTGACCGCCGTCGAGATCGAAGGCACGACGATGTTCGTCGCAGGCAATGCCAAACCGGGGGCACTGGTCCGCATCTACGCCGACGATAAGCTGCTCGGGGAAGTGAAGGCCGATGACAGCGGTCATTTTGTCATTGACGGGGCGATCGAGCTCTCGGTAGGCAGCCACATCATCCGTGCCGACATGATGAACGACGACGCCAGCAAGGTGGCCATGCGCGCGGCGGTCCCCTTCGATCGGCCGGCGGGTGCGCAGGTCGCCGCGATTGCCAGCGCGCCGGCGAACACGGCAACCAACGGGCTCGATGGCCTGAAGGCCGAAGCGGCCAAGGCGCTCGCGTTGTTGAAGGGGCTTTATGCCGGCGGCAAGCAACCGACGGCCGAGCAGCTTGCCGCGGCGCGATCGGCAACTGAATTCGCTCTCCAGTCGCTTGCGGAGTTCAAGCCGGCGGACAGTTCCGAACCGGGATTGGCCGCGGCGGCGAACGGCGCATCGAAGGCGGCCCGCGAGGCCTTGGCGATCCTGAAGTCGTCACCCCAGGATTCTGCGGGTGTGGTTGCCGCCTTGGACAAGGTCGATGGGGTCATTGGCCCGGCACTGCCGCAGCAGGCCGCCGCTACGGCCGGCACGGCTTCTGCCAAGCCGAAGCTCGCGGCCGGAGCCGACACCATGAGCGCCG
>JAPSJG010000249.1 GCA_031178305.1 Sinorhizobium sp. | reverse complement strand
TAACAGCGGTATGTTTTGAAGCGGATGCGCGCGGGATAATCGAGGACCAGCCCTATTTTACTCACAATCCGGGCCTTTGGGGGGAGGGGCGTCCCGTTTTGTTGGGAAACGGTGTTGATGCGTGGGGTTCCTCGCCATATGAGGTAACCCGCGAGGCGTATAGCTGCAGGACCAGACGATTTCTGACGGAAGAGTTTGGCGCGGCCGATGAGTTGCGAAAGCGGGTCTTTCGAATTCGGCGGCCGGGCAAATGGGGCGATAAACGGGTACCGGTATCTGACTGATGATCAGGCTTATTGGATATTTTTTCGGCATTGGTGCGTTTCTGCTGCTGGGCGCCGCCGGGGCGGTGGCGCTCTATGTCGCCGCTATCACGAAGGATTTGCCTGACTATGAGGTGCTGGCGAAATACGCGCCGCCGGTGACCACCCGATTCCACGCCGGCAACGGCGAACTGATTGCCGAATATGCGCGCGAGCGCCGGCTCTATCTGCCGATCCAGACCATACCGGATCGCGTCAAGGCCGCCTTCATTTCCGCCGAAGACAAGAATTTCTACCAGCATCCGGGTATCGACGTTACCGGTCTCGTCCGCGCCATAGCCGTCAACGTCCAGAATCTCGGCTCCGGCCGGCGCCCCGTCGGCGCCTCGACGATCACGCAGCAGGTCGCGAAGAACTTCCTCCTCTCCGCCGACCAGACGATCGACCGCAAGATCAAGGAGGCGATCCTTTCCTTCCGCATCGAACAGGCCTACAGCAAGGACCGTATCCTCGAACTCTATCTCAACGAGATCTTCTTCGGGCTGAATGCCTATGGCATTGCCGGGGCGTCGCTGACCTATTTTGACAAGTCGGTCACGGAATTGACCATTGCCGAGAGTGCTTATCTCGCAGCTCTGCCCAAGGGCCCGGCCAATTACCATCCGTTCCGCAAGACGGAGGCGGCCGTCGAGCGCCGCAACTGGGTGATCGACCGCATGGTCGAGAATGGCTACGTGACTAAGGCGGACGGCGAGGACGCGAAGAAGCAGCCGCTCGGCGTCACGCCGCGCCGTGGCGGCGCTCACCTTTTTGCTTCGGATTACTTTGCCGAGGAGGTCCGTCGGCAGATCATCCAGAAATATGGCGACAATGCTCTTTACGAGGGCGGCCTTTCGGTGCGCACCTCGCTCGATCCGCACCTGCAGGTGATTGCCCGCAAGGCGCTGCAGGAAGGGCTCACGAGCTATGACGAGCGCCGCGGTTTTCACGGCCCCATCAGCACGATCGAGATCGGGGGGGATTGGGGCGAGCCGCTGAGCAAGGTCGCAGCACTGAGCGACGTTCCGGAATGGAAGCTCGCGGTCGTGCTCTCCGTCGATAGCGAAGGCGCGGTCGTCGGCATCCAGCCGGAGAAGGAAGCCTCCGGTAAGATCGTTGCCGAACGCGTGACCGGGCATATTGCCGCGAAGAACATGCAATGGGCCTACCGCTCCACCCGTGGCGACCGAAAGACCGCGAAATCGCCGGAAGGCGTGTTCGGGCCCGGCGACGTCGTCTATGTCGAACCGATCAGCGAAGAGAAGGGCGAGTATCGCCTTCGCCAACCGCCAAAGGTCCAGGGCGGCCTTGTGGCGATGGATCCGCATACGGGGCGGGTGCTGGCAATGGTCGGCGGTTTCTCCTACGCCCAATCGGAATTCAACCGCGCCACGCAGGCGATGCGCCAGCCGGGGTCCTCCTTCAAGCCCTTCGTCTATGCCGCAGCGCTTGACAGCGGCTACACGCCCGCTTCAGTCATCCTCGACGCGCCGATCGAGATCGTCGCCGGCGGTCAGGTCTGGCGCCCGGAAAACTATGGCGGCGGTTCCGCCGGTCCGTCCACGCTGCGCCTCGGCATCGAAAAGTCGCGCAACCTGATGACGGTGCGGCTTGCCAACGACATGGGAATGAATCTTGTCGCCGAATATGCGGAGCGCTTCGGCATCTACGACAAGATGCAGCCGCTGCTCTCCATGTCGCTCGGTTCCGGCGAGACGACGGTGCTGCGCATGGTCTCCGCCTATTCGGTTCTCGCCAATGGCGGCAAGCAGATCAAGCCGTCGCTGATCGACCGCATCCAGGACCGCTATGGCAAGACGATCTTCCGCCACGAGGATCGCACCTGCGAAAACTGCAATGCCGATGATTGGTCGGAACAGGAAGAACCGGTCTTGACCGACAACCGCATGCAGGTGCTCGACCCGATGACCTCCTACCAGATCACCTCCATGATGGAAGGAGTCGTCACCCGGGGCACGGCAGCGGGCAAGATCAAGCTCGACCGCCCGGTGGCCGGCAAGACCGGCACGACCAATGACGAGAAGGACGCGTGGTTCGTCGGCTACACGCCGGACCTCGTCGCCGGGCTCTACCTGGGCTTTGACGATCCGGCCCCGCTCGGCCGCGGCGCGACCGGCGGCAGCCTTGCCGCTCCGATCTTCAACGCCTTCATGCAGGAAGCGGTCAAGGGCACGCGCCCCGGCAAGTTCGTCGTTCCGGAAGGCATAAGCCTCATACCAGTCAACCGCAAGACCGGCATGGCGGCCTTTGAAGGGGACCCGGACACGATCATCGAGGCGTTCAAACCGGGCACCGGGCCCGCCGACTCCTTCTCCGTCATCGGCGGCCTCGACGAATATGCGCCGCCCGAGGAGATCCTGAAGAACTCGCCGCAAGCCAACCAGGCCGTGACCTCCGGTTCGAACGGTCTCTTCTGATCGCTTTCCGATCAAGCCGGCCCCGTCGCCTTTACATCGGCGGCGGGCGTCGCTATTTGAGCCTCACAATCCGACAACGACAAGAAACAGGATCATGCGCAGCGAAATCGAGAACATTGTCGACGAAATCAAGCAGGCCATAAGCCTGCTGAGGAGGCATCTTTGACTGGGATCAGGCGATAAGACGACTGGACTGGTTGAACAACAAGGCGGAAGACCCGTCGCTCTGGAATGATGCCGCCGAGGCGCAGAAGCTGATGCGTGAGCGCCAGCAGCTTGATGAGAGCATCAGCGGCCTGCGCCGGCTCGAGCAGCAGCTCAAGGACAATATCGAACTGATCGAACTCGGCGAAGATGAGGGCGATTCGGCTATCGTCACCGAGGCCGAGGAAGCGCTCCGGCAGCTGCGCAGCGAGGCTGTGAAGAAGCAGGTCGAGGCGATGCTTTCTGGCGAGGCCGACCGGAACGACACCTATCTCGAGGTCCATTCGGGCGCCGGCGGTACGGAAAGCCAGGACTGGGCCAACATGCTCCTTCGCATGTATACCCGCTGGGCCGAGCGCCAGGGCTACAAGGTGGAGCTCCTGGAAGTTCAAGACGGCGAAGAGGCGGGCATCAAGTCGGCGACGCTGCTCGTCAAGGGCCACAATGCGTATGGCTGGCTGAAGACGGAGTCCGGCGTCCACCGGCTCGTCCGCATCTCGCCTTACGACAGCAACGCGCGCCGCCATACGTCGTTCTCGTCCATCTGGGTCTATCCGGTCGTCGACGAATCGATCCAGATTGACATCAACGAGAGCGATTGCCGCATCGACACCTATCGCTCCTCGGGTGCCGGCGGCCAGCACGTCAACACGACCGATTCGGCGGTGCGCATCACGCACATGCCAAGCGGCATCGTCGTCCAGTGCCAGCAGGAACGCTCGCAACACAAGAACCGCGCCAAGGCCTGGGACATGCTGCGCGCACGCCTTTACGAAGCGGAGCTCAAGAAGCGGGAAGAAGCGGCAAATGCCGAAGCGGCCTCGAAGACCGACATCGGCTGGGGCCACCAGATCCGCTCCTATGTCCTGCAGCCATACCAGCTGGTGAAGGATTTGAGGACCGGTGTCGAAAGCACGAGCCCGAGCGACGTGCTCGACGGTGAGCTCGACGACTTCATGGAGGCGGCCCTCGCTCATCGCGTCAGCGGCGGGGCCGACGCGGTCGTCGAGGACTTGAGCTGATATTTGCTGAATCGACACGGGGCATTGTGCCGGCGTTTCTAGCCCCTCATCCGCCTGCCGGCACCTTCTCTCCGCAAGCGGGGCGAAGTGACTCGAAGCGGCCTCTTAAGTCCCCTCTCCCCGCAGGCGGGGAGAGGTTAGGGTGAGGGGCAATTCTCCTCCCTGCGACCGGCCCGATTATCAGTTCGTCGCACGTTCGATCTTGATCTCGCCGAGATCGTCGATCAGCACGGTCCAGGACTCCGGTTCCGCGGCCGATGGATCGGTTTTCAGATAGACCGTCGCGAACATGCCCGGCTGCCGCGTGACGCCGGTTGACGTCTCGGGGCGAATATCGGTGACATAGGGCTTCAACACGGTGAACTCGTCCAATTCGGCGGATGAAACGACTTCGGGTCCCGCCGGGCCCAACGCGATCTGCTGCAGATGTATCTCAGCGGTGCCGTCAGGCTGGCGGACGGCGACGAGCTTGTAATAGCCGCGTCGTCCAGCTTTCCCCTCTATCCCGGCCGCATTGCCGTCTGCACCGGTCTTGCCGCCGGAAAGCGCGCCGGCGCTCTCCTCCCAGTAGCCGGTGCTCGTGACGAAAATGACGTTCGAGGGAAGGATGTCCGCTTCTTGTGCCAGTGCGCCGCCCGTGGGCAGCGCCAGGCAGAGGGCGAACAGGAGCGATTTGTACATTGTCGAAAGATCCTTTGCCTTTCGGAAGGTCGTTCCGCTGACGGTACGAAGGCTCCGAACTTTGCCGCTTCGAACCATATCGCCTCCGACCTGCCCGTTGCGATTTCAATGGGAGAACTGTTCGGCGAGGATGCGGTCGGACCAGGAATGGTCCGGGTCGGATAGAATCCGCGCCGTCAGCTTCTCCGATTCCGCGATCGTCACCTTGACGACCGACTTGACCTCCTGATGGTCCGCAACGGCGTTGACCGGGCGCTTTCCCGCTTCGAGGATTTCGATCTCGACGGTGACGTGATTGGGAAGCAGCGCGCCGCGCCAGCGCCGTGGCCTGAAGGGACTGACGGGCGTCAGCGCGAGGAGGGGAGCCTCCAGCGGCAGGATCGGTCCGTGCGCCGAGAGGTTGTAGGCCGTCGAGCCGGCAGGCGTTGCGAGGAGGAGTCCGTCGCAGGTCAGTTCGTCAAGCCGGACCTTGCCGTCCACGATGACCTTGAGCTTGGCAGCCTGATAGGACTGCCGGAAGAGATAGACCTCGTTGATCGCCAGTGCCGTAAAGGCGTTGCCATGGACGTCGACCGTGTTCATTTCCAGCGGATGGAAGGCGTTTTCGACGGCATTGGCGATGCGTTCGCGCAGGTTCTTCGTGCTATAGCGGTTCATCAGGAACCCGACCGAGCCGCGATTCATGCCGTAGACGCGCTTGCCGGAATTCATCGTCTCGTGCAGCGTGTGCAGCATGAAGCCGTCGCCGCCGAGTGCGACGATCACGTCGGCCTCTTCCGGGCTGTGGTCGCCGTATATTTCCGAGAGTTCCCTCGCTGCCTTCTGGGCCTCTTCCGCCGACGAAGCGATGAAGGCGAGTGTGCTGAACTGGGCCATGAATTCAGGTCCGTTGTCATTGCGGCAGTGGAGCCATGTTCGATTTCTTGCACGCCCGTGCGGCCAGCGCACCCGAAAATTTGAGGGAAACCGCATTTTTGCTTTACACGGAATCAGAATATGGTAACTCCGATCCCCGGAAAGTGCCCTTATAGCTCAGTTGGTAGAGCGGCTGATTTGTAATCAGTAGGTCGGGAGTTCGAGTCTCTCTGGGGGCACCATTTTTTCAAGTACTTAGCACCCGTTCTTTTGGGGCGACGTGAGACTCCCCGTCCACATCTCATACGATCCTTCTGCCCCGGCGATCCTCGTGCCGGCATTATCCCGCCTCGCGATTGCAGCCGGATGAGCAAAATGCGTGCGGTTTTCCGCCCTATCCTGCTCTAACCTACCTATAAAATTGGGCGCATCCGAATCGATCAGCGGAATACGGACTTTGGCATCGCAATCGAAAATTCTGAACTGGGACGACCTGCGCATCGTGCTGGCCGTTGCCGAGAGCGGCACCATTTCCGGCGCCGCGGCGGCCCTGCGCATCAGCCATCCCACCCTGTCGCGGCGGCTGCGAAGCATAGAGCAGCGGCTCGGCGTGCGC
>JAPSJG010000248.1 GCA_031178305.1 Sinorhizobium sp. | reverse complement strand
CCGAGAGCGACCTGATCGCGCTGGTCCCGCGTCAGCTCGCCGAACGCGTCGCTCCACAGATGGGTTTGGATATCTACCGCCCACCCATGCCGATCGATCCGCCCTTGATCATTGCCGTCTGGCACCGACGTTCGGCTTCAAACCCGCTGCACCGCTGGATGAGGGAAAAGGTCATCGCGCTGATGCGCCTCCTCAACGAAGGCGAGCAGACCGCCATCGAGCCGTGACGAAGATCAGGCACCTGCCTCCGGCCGTTGTCAAACGGTGAAGACCTCGCGCCGCAGCGCGTCCCAGCTTTCCCGGTCGGTCGCGAGGAGCAGCCCGCCATTGCTATGCGCCGGCAGGTAGCGGGAGCCGTCGAAGCGAGCGGCAAATGCCCCCGCCTCCTCCGAGATCAGCGTGCCTGCGAGGTGATCCCAAGGCATAAGCTTCTGGTACATCAGGAAGTGCAGGTGACCGGCGGCAAAGATGCGATATTCGTGCGCCGCGCAACGATAGCTGGTGGCGATCCTGACCTTGGCCAAATTTCCCATGACGACGCGCCGGTCGTCTTCCTTGTAGAAGCCGGTCGAAGCGCCGCCGACCATGTTTGCGAGCGGCACGCTGGCCGTCACCGTCAGTCTCTCCTGCGAGCCGTTCGGCCGGCACATCCAGGCGCCGGAGCCTTTCTCGGCAATGACCCAATCATTGCCGAGCGGATCGTAGATGATGCCAGCCACGGTCTCGCCCTTGGCGACGACGCTTGCCATGACGCCGAAGAGTGGCAGGCCAGCCGCGAAATTGAACGTGCCGTCGATCGGATCGACGACGATGGCGAGGTCCGCATCCGCCAACTTCTCGATTAGCGCCGGATCGGCGGCAACGGATTCTTCGCCGATGAAGACCGCGCCCGGGGCGACCGCGTCGATTCTCGCCTCGATCAGCCTTTCGGCCGCCTCGTCCGCTTCGGTGACGAGGTCGATCGCTTCCGTTTTCATCCGCACCTCGCCCGTCTGGAGATTGCGGAACCGGGGCAGGATTTCCTTCACCGCCGCCTCCTGCAGAAGGTTGGCAAGGGCGGCGATGTCGACGGAATGGCTCATTCTCGGGGCTCCGCGGAAAGGGAAAGAAAATCGAACAGCTGCGGATCGAGGAGGTGCGACGGGTTCACGTGCCCGAGAGCGCGCAGCATCGTGTCCTTACGGCCGGGCATGCGGCGCTCGATATCGGCAAGCATCGCCTTCATGGCATTGCGCTCGAGGCCGTCCTGAGAGCCGCAGAGGTCGCAGGGGATGATGGGAAACTCCATCGCCGCGGCGAATTTGGCGAGATCGTCCTCCGCCGCATAGGCGAGCGGACGCAGCACCGTGATGTCGCCCTCGTCGTTCAGGAGCTTCGCCGGCATGGATGCGAGCCGACCTCCATGGAACAGGTTCATGAAGAAGGTTTCGAGAATATCCTCACGATGGTGGCCGAGCACCAATGCGTCGCAGCCCTCTTCCCGCGCGATCCGGTACAGGTTGCCGCGGCGCAGGCGCGAACAGAGCGAGCAGTAGGTCGCCCCGGTCGGCACTTTCTCCTTCACGATCGAATAGGTGTCGCGATATTCGATCCGATGCTTGACGCCGATCGAGGAAAGATAGTCCGGCAGGATATGCTTCGGAAAGTTCGGCTGCCCCTGATCGAGGTTACAGGCAACGAGTTCGACCGGAAGGAGGCCGCGCCACTGCAGATCCAGCAGCAGCGCCAGCAGGCTATAACTGTCCTTACCGCCGGAAACACCGACAAGCCAACGCCTCGCCCCCTTCAGCATGCCGAAATCGTCGAGTGCCTGACGCACCTGCCGCAACAGGCGCTTCCTCAGCTTGTTGAAGGAGACGGAGGACGGCATCCGCGAAAACAGCGGATGATTTCCGGCGTGGAAGCCGGTCTCGTCCTCATCGACGGCGATGTCCATCATATCGCGCTCAGACGATCTCACAATTTCCATGGCGTCGATCTCGGAATATAAAGGACGAAAACGGGAGCGCCCAAATCCATCAGCCAGCACTTGCCCCGTCTTACCGGCAAGATCAAGGGAAAACGGGCCGTCAGCTTCATGATGTGACACAATGGCCCCTCACCCTAGCCCTCTCCCAGAGGGATGCGGGACGGCGCTGCAGCGGGTTGAGAGGCAGTTACATAAATCACTATCATGGCCCAAAAACCGACCATCCCGTGCGCGCAGCCAGCATCTCGAGCGCGAGCGAGCCGAGCAACGAGTTGCCGTTCTCATTGAGCCCCGGTGACCAGACGGCGATCGACGCCTTGCCCGGGGCGATCGCCAGGATGCCGCCCCCGACGCCGCTCTTGGCGGGCAGGCCGACGCGATAGGCGAAATCGCCGGACCCATCATAGTGGCCGCAGGTGAGCATCAGCGCGTTGATGCGCCGCGCCCGCTGGCGCGAGACGACGGAGTGCCCCGTCAGCGGATTGCTGCCGCCGGCGGCGAGAAACAGCCCCGCCTTGGCGAGCTGGCTGCAGGTCATCGCAAGGGCGCAATGATGGAAATAGACACCGAGCACATGCTCGGCCGGATGATCGAGCCGCCCGAAGGAGCGCATGAAGTTGGCAAGCGCGAAGTTGCGGTAACCGGTCGCCGTTTCCGATCGCGCAACCTCGTGATCGATCACGATCGTCTCGTCGTCGGCGAGATAGCGGACGAAGCGTACGATCTCGCCGATCAGTTCCCTCGGCGTATGGCCGGCAAGGATAAGATCGCTGACGGTGATCGCGCCAGCATTGATGAACGGATTGCGCGGCTTTCCGCCCTCGTGTTCGAGTTGGACGATCGAATTGAACGCTGAGCCCGAAGGCTCGCGCCCGACGCGGTGCCAGATATTTTCGCCATGCTTGCCGAGCGCCAGCGTCAGTGTGAACACCTTGGACACGCTCTGGATGGAGAACGGGACCTCCGCGTCGCCGACGCGATGCAGTTCGCCATCCGTCGTGACCATTGCCATGCCGAAATGTTGGGAGTTAACGCGGGCTAGCTGGGGAATATAGTCGGCAACCTTGCCCTCGCCGAACCGCGGCGTCAGCTCGCGATAGATGTCGTCGAGGATCAGTTGCAGGTCCTGTTGCGCTTTCTGCTCCGGCATTCGGCACTCCTCGGCACTGGATCGGAACATGGGCCGTCGGTGGCCGCATCCGCTCTAACGTCGTTCCGACATTCCCTTACAGAAAAACCGCCCGTCGCCGGGCGGTTTGAAGATCCTGAAGGCTACTGCATGTCTCCTTAAATCGACCTCGATTTAGGGACGAAGACATGCAAGCAATTCAAAGTGCTACAGCGACCTTTGCGCGTCTGATAAGACGCGCGGCGCTGTAGCGCCCGGATTAGCGCGAATAGAATTCGACGACCAGGTGCGGTTCCATGACGACCGCATACGGAACGTCGGTGAGAACCGGAATGCGAACAAAGGTGGCGACCATCTTGTTGTGGTCGGCCTCGATGTAGTCCGGAACGTCGCGTTCAGCGAGCTGCACGGATTCAAGAACCGAAACGAGCTGCTTGGACTTTTCCTTGACCTCGATGACGTCGCCCGGCTTGCAACGGTAGGAACCGATGTTGACGCGAACGCCGTTCACCTTGACATGGCCATGGTTCACGAACTGACGGGCGGCAAAGACGGTCGGAACGAACTTGGCGCGGTAGACGATCGCGTCCAGGCGCGACTCGAGCAGCCCGATCAGGTTTTCCGGGGTGTCGCCCTTGCGGCGCGAAGCTTCGTCGAAGATTGCACGGAATTGCTTTTCACGGATGTCGCCATAGTAGCCCTTCAGCTTCTGCTTGGCGCGCAGCTGCACGCCGAAGTCGGAGAGCTTGGACTTGCGGCGCTGGCCATGCTGGCCGGGGCCGTATTCGCGACGGTTGACCGGGGACTTCGGACGGCCCCAGATGTTTTCGCCCATGCGGCGGTCGATTTTGTACTTGGACGATTCGCGCTTGCTCATCGCATTTCCTTTCAAACGGTTACACCGGTCTGTAGCCAAACCGGATCAAGGAAACACGCCCTCCTCTGAACCCATTTTCGGGGCTCTGACAGGCTTCTCGCGATCACGCGGACACGAAAAACCACGGGACATGTCAAATGAAACACCGGGCATCGCTGCCCGGCGTTGGGCGGGTGTTTACGCACTGTTTCCCGGCTTGTCAACGGAATCCGTCGGAACAGAAGCGATTTCCGCCGCGCCGTCATCGCAGGCCAGAAAGTGGAGAAACTCATTCAGTCGGCAACAGCTTCTTCGCGCATGGGGATGGGCTGGCGCCCGCGACCGAATCCTTCTATATACTGGAGCCGCTGGGGTCGTAGCTCAGTTGGGAGAGCGCCGCAATCGCACTGCGGAGGTCGAGGGTTCGACTCCCTTCGACTCCACCAATCAATCCTTGCCCCACCCCTTGGCAGACGAGGCCAACCATTTACCAGGAACGGTAAAACACGCCTCCGCGACCTTCAAGATTCCTTGCCAACGCATGTGAATTGATGGACAGTTGAGGTCTGCATTTTCTATCAGAGCAACTCCCACGAGTGGAGATTACCATGCCTCTTCGACTTCTGATGGCAGCTCTGGCGATTGCGCTCCTGGCGCTTTCGGGATGCGCGACCACAGGTGCTACGGGCAACACGACCTACACCCAGTGGTACGGCCCCTATCCGGAACCCGATTTCGACGTTCTCAGCCCCGGAGGCCTGCGCCTCGCCTACTGAAGCGCGACGGAGCGTTCGATCACATCCAAACGGCAGCGCGGGGTCCGATGCGCGCAACCGATCCGGCATGGCTGAAGCAAATACGCCGCGAAATTCACGGAATCTTAGGTACTTGCGGAACACATATGGAACGGATAGTGTCTGTTCTTGATTTGTTTCGCGATTCTGGAGTGACGCGCTATGCTGACCCGCAAGCAACAGGAATTGCTTCTCTTCATTCATGAACGAATGAAGGAATCCGGGGTGCCGCCGTCCTTCGATGAAATGAAAGACGCACTCGACCTTGCATCGAAGTCGGGCATCCACCGATTGATCACGGCGCTCGAGGAGCGCGGCTTCATCCGCCGGCTGCCCAATCGGGCGCGCGCGCTGGAGGTCATCAAGCTTCCGGAGGCCTATTCAGGGGCGAGCCAGCCACGCCGCGGCTTTTCGCCCAGCGTTATCGAGGGCAGCCTGGGCAAGCCGCCTGCCCCACCGAAATCCGCGCCCCCACCGGTAGAGACGGCATCGATCGCCGTGCCGGTCATGGGGCGAATCGCGGCCGGCGTGCCAATCTCGGCGATTCAGAACAATACGCATGAGATTTCCGTGCCGCCTGAAATGATCGGCAGCGGCGAACACTACGCGCTGGAGATCAAGGGCGATTCGATGATCGAGGCCGGCATCCTCGACGGCGACACCGTGATCATTCGAAATACGAGCACGGCAAGCCCCGGCGACATCGTCGTCGCCTTGATCGATGACGAAGAGGCGACCTTGAAGCGCTTCCGCCGGAAAGGTGCCTCGATCGCCCTCGAAGCGGCGAACCCGGCGTACGAAACGCGGATATTCGGCCCGGACCGGGTCAAGATCCAAGGCAAGCTCGTCGGTCTGATCCGGCGCTATCATTGACCGTCACCCACGATCTTTCCACAGGTACAGGGTCGTGTTCTGGATGCGAGGCGGCAGGCGGCCGTTTGGCTATCCGTGACGATGGGGCGAAGGCGAATTCAAGGCGCCCAGTCAGTCATCGTCGGTAGCATCCGGCGAAAAGCGCCTTGTTCAATGAGGCTGCTCATCGACTCCGGCTACCTTCGGACTTTTCGGCCTCGGATTTGCCGCCGTCCGCAGGCGGTCTGTCGGCCTCCTTTGTCTTCCCATCCGCCACCGGCTTCGGGTCCAAGTCCATTTTCTTCGGATCCGGTTTCCAGGTCGGCGACGGCATGGGCTGATCGGTCAGATGGTCGTTCTTTGGTTTGCCCATGGCTCTCCCCTTGCCGCTGTTTCGGCCCAACCGAAACGCCTGCGCGAAGGTTCCCACAGCATGTCTCCTTAAATCGACCTCGATTCAAGGACAAAGACGTGCAGCAGCTCCAAGCTCTACAGCGACTTTTGCGCGTCTCATTAAGACGCGCGGCG
>JAPSJG010000247.1 GCA_031178305.1 Sinorhizobium sp. | reverse complement strand
GAGTATGTCGTCCAGGACGGCGATGTGATCCACTTCCGCTTCAACACCTGATGCCGATCGAAAGCAGTTCGAAGCGCTTCCCGCCGCGCGTCGTGAGGAAAACTATCTGCCGTTTTCCTCCGGCAATCCGGCGTTAACTCATTAGAACCGATCACTTTTGTGAGTTTAATTAATTTCAGGTGGATTCGACCATCGTGATCTAGTGCCCCTCGAACGAGATCAGCGTGCGAACATCGACACCCAGCGCCTCGAGCTTCCTGCGGCCGCCGAGTTCCGGCAGATCGATAATGAAGCAGGCGGCGACGATCTCCGCGCCCATCTGCTGCAAGAGTTTGGCTGCGCCTTCGGCGGTCCCGCCGGTGGCAATCAGGTCATCGACAAGGATCACCTTCTCGCCCGGCACGATCGCATCCCGGTGCATCTCCATCTCGTCGACGCCGTATTCGAGGCTATAGGCGATCCTGACGGTCTCGTGCGGCAGCTTGCCCTTTTTGCGGATCGGCACGAAGCCGGCGGAAAGCTGATGTGCGATCGCGCCGCCCAGGATGAAGCCGCGGGCCTCGATTCCGGCGATCTTGTCGACCTTGGTGCCGGCATAGGGGTGGACGAGTTCGTCGATCGCCCTACGGAAGGTCCTCGGATTGCCAAGCAAAGTGGTAATGTCGCGGAAGACGATGCCCGGCCTCGGGTAGTCCGGAATGCTCCGGATCGAGGAAATAAGTTCCGATTGAACAGCAGTCATGTTTGGAGAATGCCTTTGCGAGTATTGAGAACCGCAAAGCCATAGCATCAACAAAGCGCATGTTTACAGTATTTCTTTGACCTTGTGATCGGCTGTGGGGTGGGCGAGCGGGTGTTAATACCCCCTCTGCCCCGCCGGGCAGAGGGTGCTTTGCTGATCCGACTCCGAGACGCAGCAGCGATCCAGCCCTAAGAATTTGGCCGAACCCCGCGGTTGATGTAGGCTTCTCCTCGCTTGGGTTGCAGCCGAGCGCGGCGCTGCCCATCTGCAAAGCGAACCAAGGCGGGAACGGCTCTTCCGCTCGCATCCCGCTCCAAATACTTGAATGAGGCCGATGCTTCTGACGCCAGTCGATCCGGAGCATCACAACCCAAAGGAAGGAGGAACACCATGCGCTTGTTCGAATGCGGTACGCTCGTCCCGGGTTGCGAATGGCATACCCGCGCCGACAATGACGCGGAAATAGTGCGCCGGGTCGTCGAGCATATGCGCGAGACCCATGGCGAGACGATCGTCCGCGAAAACATGATCGACAACATCAAGGCGCGCATCGTGGACGAACCACAGGCGGCGTGACGGCGGGGCGATGCGCTTCAGCCAGCGCGTACGAGGGTTTCGAGCCGGGCGACAAGAGTCGCCCGGTCAACGCTGAAATTGCGCTCGACCCAAAAATTCTCAAGCTGCGAAAGCAATTCGCCGACCTGCGGGCCTGGAGCCACGCCCGCCTTCAGCACGTCGGCCCCGTTCAGGGGAAAAACGGGCCTTTGCCATTTTTCCGCTCGCGCCAGCAGCCGCCGAAAAGACGCGGTCTCGGCGAGGAAGGCCGGATCCGTCTCGGACTTGCGGCGAGCGGAAGCAAGTGAAAGCTTGAGGCGAGCGATGATGCCCTCCTTGCCGCGGCGGTAGAGCTCTCGATCGAGTGCCGCGTCCGGCAGCGTCGGCGCGATGGCGGGAGCCTCAGCGAAGCGGACGAGATAGGCAGCTTCCGCCTTTGAAAGGCGCAGGCGCTCTGCCAAACCCCTGAGCCGTTCGCTGTCGGGTGGGACGATGGCAGCGAGCCGCAAGAGCGGATCCGGGGCCCAGGAAAAGATCTTCTCCGCGGCAATCAAACCCGGAATGGCATCGATGCCCCACTTCTCGGTCTCGGGCAGCACCTCGCCGAGGACGCCGGCCTGGCGCATCCAGAGAAGCGCGCGCCCGGGATCCTCGGCCGATAGCAGCTTCTTCATCTCGCCCCAGACGCGCTCAGCCGACAGCGTGGAGAGCTTCGCGCGCGCCTGGGCGCATGCCCTGAGGCCCTCCGCATCCGGCCGGCCGCTGCCGTAAAGCGCGAAGAAGCGGAAGAAGCGCAGGATACGCAGGTAGTCCTCGGCAACGCGCTCGGCGGCATTGCCGATGAAACGCAACGTCCGGCTCTCGAGGTCGGCGAGGCCACCGACAAAGTCGAAGATTTCGCCTTCGCTGTTGGCGTAGAGGGCGTTGATCGTGAAGTCGCGCCGCTCCGCATCCTCCTTCCAGCCGGTGCCGAACGCTACTTCGGCACGCCGGCCGTGGGTCGCCACGTCGCGACGCAACGTGGTCACCTCGAAAGGCGTGCCGTCGATGACGAGCGTGACGGTGCCGTGATCGATCCCCGTCGGCACGACCTTGATGCCGGCAGCCTTCGCACGCTCGGCTACTTCCTCGGGACGCCATGTGGTCGCGAGATCGACATCGCCGGCCGCCAGGCCTAGGAGGCTGTTTCGAACGGCGCCCCCGACGACCCGCGCCTCGCCGCCTTCGACGTTCAGGAGCTCGAAGACGCGGCGCAGCGCGGGAGCCTGGAACCAGGGCTCGGCGGCAATCGATGTCATGCATAAAGCCTTTCATAGAGCATGCGGACGATTCCCGCCGTAATGCCCCAAATGTTCCGCTCGCCATAAGGCATTCGGTAGAAGTGTCGCTCGGCGCCCTCCCAATGGCGGCTCCCGCGCCCGTGGTTCTTCGGATCCATCAGGAACGAGAGCGGCACCTGGAACACGCTTTCGACTTCCACCGGATTGGGCACGAGCTCGAAGCCCGGCTGCACCACCGCGAGGACCGGCGTGATTCGGAAGCCGGAGAGCGCCATGTAGTGCGGCAGGCGGCCGACGGGCTCGACGAAGCCCGGATCGAGCCCGATCTCCTCTTCGGCCTCGCGTACCGCCGCCAATTCGATGGAGGGGTCCTCGGGATCGACGGCGCCGCCCGGGAAGGCCACCTGGCCGGAGTGCTTGCGCAACGTCGAGGTGCGCTGCGTGAAGATCACGCTCGCATCGTTGCCGTCGTCGACGACCGGGACGAGCACCGCCGCATCCTTTAGATGCAGGGTCTCGAGATAGGGCACGATGCCGGGATTGAGCAGGAAATCGCCATGGTCGCGCCAGGCGGTCTCGATCGGCCCGCCCGTCTGCGCCCGCGCGCGACGGCGGAACTCGTCGGCGGAAAAGAGCGGATGAGTCATCGGGAGAGCGCTTCCAGTTCTGCCGCCGGCATGATCGGGAAGACGGACCCGGCCGAGCGGACGCAGAACATCTCGGTCCCATGGACCGGGATCGCTTCGCCAAGCTCGACGATATCGTACATGACCGGACGGGAAACGAGCGCTTCCAGGCGGCCCCGCACATGCAGGTAGGGCTTCAGCTCGCGGTTTTCGCCATGGATGACGAAGCGCAGCGGGTGCTCAGGTCCCGCCTCGACCACGTCGCCGACATTCGTGCGGAAGGTCAGCACATTCTCGCCGTCCCTCTTGGTCACGTTCATCTCGACGGCGACGAAGGGGGCATCGGCGACACGGATTCCGACCTTTTCCACGGGGGTGATTAGATAGGTCTTGCCGTCGTCGTCCTTGCGCAGCACCGTCGAGAACAGCCGCACGAGCGGCTGGCGCCCGATGGGCGTGCCCATATAGAACCAGGTGCCGTCGCTACGGATCTCCATGTCGATGTCGCCGCAAAACGGCGGATTCCAGCGGTCGACTGGGGGCAGCCCCTTTGCTTCGCCCGTCTGCCCGGCGGCGCGGGCGATCAGCGCGGCAAGTCCCGCCGCATCGCCCGTCCACTGAATCTCGGCTTCTGCCATCGTTCCGTCCCGTTTGGTCCCGATTTTGAGCCTGAAGCTCAGCGCGTCCGTTGAAACGCGCGGAATGCCCGATCGCCTTGCTCCAAAGCATCTCGTCCGCATTCCGCCTGTGCCATTACAATGCGGCGTGCTCACGGCTCACGAGATAGTGCGTCGGCGGCGGCTTGTCAGCCGCCTGCCACAGTCTAAATTGGAAAAACAGGGAACTGGATGTCGAGCAACGACGATTCGGTTCGAAGCACGGGCGGGAGAAATGGGATGAGTGTAATGAAAGGTGCGGCCGAGCTAACCGACGAGAAGGCCATCGTCGCCGCCGCGGAAGCGGCGCTCGGTGAAATCGCCCTCATCCGCACCGAAGTCGGAAAAGTGATTTTCGGCCAGGAAAGCGTGGTGGAGCAGACCCTGCTCGCGGTGCTTTCCGGCGGCCATGCGCTGCTCGTCGGCGTGCCCGGGCTCGCCAAGACCAAGCTGGTCGCCACGCTCGGCACCGTTCTCGGGCTTGACAACAGCCGCATTCAATTCACGCCGGACCTGATGCCCTCGGACATTCTCGGTTCGGAAGTGATGGATCAGGATCCGGCCGGTCATCGCTCGTTCCGTTTCATCCCCGGTCCGATCTTCACCCAGCTTTTGATGGCCGACGAGATCAACCGTGCGTCGCCGCGGACCCAATCGGCGCTGTTGCAGGCCATGCAGGAATATCACATCACCATCGCCGGCGCCCGCAAGGACCTGCCGCAGCCCTTCCACGTGCTCGCGACGCAGAATCCGCTCGAGCAGGAAGGCACCTATCCGCTTCCCGAGGCCCAGCTCGATCGCTTCCTGATGCAGGTCGATGTCGGTTACCCGGAGCTTTCCGCCGAACGGCGGATCCTTTTGGAGACCACAGGCGTAATGGAGCCGGAAGCCCGCCCCGTCATCAATGCCGAGCGCCTGCAGCAGATCCAGAGCCTCATCCGCCAGATGCCGGTGGGCGAGAAGGTGGTCGACGCCATCCTCTCGCTCGTCCGCTCCGCTCGTCCGGGCCATGGCAATGCGTCGACGGACAAGAATGTCGCGTGGGGGCCGGGACCGCGCGCCGGCCAGGCGCTGATGCTCTGCGCCCGCGCCCGCGCGTTGTACGACGGCCGGCTGGCCCCCTCGATCGACGACATCCTCGCGCTTGCCGAACCGGTGCTGCAGCATCGCATGGCGTTGACCTTCGCCGCCCGCGCCGAGGGCATGACGGTGCGCGATGTCATCGCCGACCTGGTGAAACGAGCCAAAGGATAGCGCATGGCCTCGATCGGGCAGATAGTCGCGCGTACGCCCTCCGGCGAAGTTCTGTCGCGCGCGCAGCAGCGCGCTATGCTCGTTCCCGACTGCCTTGTCGAGGCGCGGCGGATCGCCAATACCGTGATTTCCGGCTGGCACGGTCGGCGCAAACGCGGCATCGGCGAAAATTTCTGGCAGTTCCGCCCCTATAGCCAGGGCGAAAGCATGTCGCGCATCGACTGGCGTCGCTCCGCCCGCGACGACCACACCTATGTGCGCGACCGCGAATGGGAAGCGGCGCATACGATCTGGCTTTGGGCGGATCTCTCGCCCTCGATGATGTATAAGTCGACACTCGGTGCGGTTTCGAAGGAAAGCCGCGCGCTCGTGCTGATGCTGGCGCTCGCCGAAATCCTCGCCCGCTCCGGCGAGCGGATCGGTTGCCCCGGCGTCATGGAGCCCGTCTCGGCGCGCAATGCCGCCGAACGGCTGGCAACGGCAATCATGCTCAGCCCACTCGCCGAAGGTCTTCCCGATACCGGAATGATCCGCAGTTCCAGCGACCTCGTGCTGATCGGCGATTTTCTCGATCCGGCCGACAAGGTCATGGGGCGGCTCGGTCCGCTCGCCCGCCGCGGCCTGCGCGGACACGTCGTGGAAATCGCAGACCCCGCCGAGGAAATTTTCCCCTATGCCGGTCGCACCGAGTTCACCGATCCGGAAACCAGTGAGAAGCTGACTGCCGGCCGTGCCGAAATCCTGCGGGAGGATTACCAGCGCGCCTATCGCGCGCGCCGTGACAGCCTCGGCGAGAGCCTGCGCCATCTCGGCTGGACCTTCACGCCCCACAGAACCGACCGAGCGGCCTCGGAGGCCTTAGTCGCCGTGCACATGTATCTCTCGGGCATGCCCGGTCGGGCAACCCATGGGGGGCTCTTATGATCGGAGCCCTCTCCTTCGCCTTCGCCAACCCGGCCATGCTGGCGGCGCTCCTGGCGCTGCCGGTCATCTGGTGGCTTCTGCGCATGACGCCGCCGCGCCCGGCAGCGGAGGTCTTCCCGCCGCTGAGAAT
>JAPSJG010000246.1 GCA_031178305.1 Sinorhizobium sp. | reverse complement strand
TGCGCCGCGAGGTCTGTGGGCGCTACGTAACGCGCGGCGAAAGCCGCACAGTGGAGTTCGCCTTGCCGCTGCGGCGGACCGAAGGGCGCAGCTACAGCGAAAGCGTCGACGAATGGCACGCGAGCATCGCGACCACCTATGAAGAACTGCTCCAAGGCGAGCTCGGGGAAGACCAGACCGGCGCCTTTCTCGTCTGGGGCGATCCCATGCTCTATGACAGCACGATCCGCATCATCGAACGGGTTCGGGCACGTGGGCGTGTCGCCTTCGATTTCGAGGTCATCCCAGGTATCACCAGTCTCCAGGCGCTTTGCGCCAGCCATCGAATTCCCCTCAACCTTGTCGGCAAGCCGGTCGAGATCACCACCGGACGACGCCTCGCCGAGAGCTTTCCGCATAGAACCGAAACGGCGGTCGTGATGCTCGACGGCGAGCAGGCCTTCCGACAGATAGATGATCCGGAAGCCCAGATTTATTGGGGCGCCTATCTCGGTACGCCCGACGAGATCGTCATTTCCGGACCTCTTGCTGAGGTGAAGGACGAGATTATCAAGGCACGTGCCGCAGCACGAAAGCGCATGGGTTGGATCATGGACATTTATCTCTTGCGCAAGGGCACCGATTTCGACGATTGAACGGGCTCTATGGCAGGCAGGCAACCAATGTGCGGTCTCTTTGATCTCTCTCAAAGCAGGCGCCTGTGATATAGCGTCCATCTACAGCGCCGCGCGTCTTCAGACGCGCAAATGTCGCTGTAGAACTTTGAATTGCTGCATGTCTTTGTCCTTAATCGAGGTCAATTAAGGAGACATGCAAGAGCACGTTTTCGGATCATGATAAGGAACGGCCTCGGCGGGAGAGTGACTGGAGCGATGACGAGCTGTGCCGTGACCAAGCCGGACACTTCGATGCGCCGCGGCGCCTGCCCGTCGCTGGCGAGCCCGATGCAGACCGGCGATGGGCTGCTCGTGCGCTTGCGTCCCGCAGGGCCCCTGACGCCGGCGGAACTGCGGAATCTTGCCGCCCTCGCCGAACGCTTCGGCAATGGCGTGCTGGAGGTGACGGCACGCGGCAACCTGCAGATTCGCGGACTGACCGCGGCCACGGTCGGACAGCTCGGCGCGGCAATCACCAATGCGGAAATCGCTGTCGTTGACGGCTTGGCGATCGAGACGCCGCCGCTTGCCGGAGTTGACCCGAGTGAATTCGCCGACTCTCGCACGCTCGCCGATGCCCTGCGTGGGGCGATTTCAGAGCGGCAGCCGGCGCTGAGGCTTGCACCGAAATTGTCGATCGTCGTCGATGGCGGCGGGCGCTTCCATCTGAAGGATGTCGCCGCCGATCTGCGCCTTGATGCGCTCGACCAAGCGGATGGTGTCCCTTGGCTGTTGTCGCTCGGCGGCACGGCCCGTACGGCACGTGCGGTCGCGCTGCTCGCATCAGAGCGGGTCGTGCCCGCGACGACGGAACTCCTCTTGGAGCTGAGCTCCCTCGGGCCGAGTGCGCGTGGCCGCGATCTCGACGCGGATCTCATCCGACAGCGGTGGTCCGATGCTGCTCCGGCCGTGCTTCACGAGAGTTCCCGCTGGCTCCCGGCCGGTATTCACGATTTCGGCGACGGCGGCATCGTGCTCGGTCTCGGCTTGGCCTATGCACAGACGGATGCCGGCAATCTCATGGCTTTCCTGCAGCAGGCGGAGGAAATGGGCGCCACGGAAGTGCGGCTGGCGCCCCGGCACGGACTGCTTCTTCGCGGGTTGGACCGCGCAGCGGCGGCGATTGCACGGCAGCTCGCATTTTCGCACGGGTTTCTGGTGGCCGCCGACGATCCGCGCAACCACATCGCCACTTGTGCCGGCCGGGCCTGCGCCTCGGCGTTGTTGGACACCAAAGCGGTGGCAAGGCTCGCGGTCGAGGTGGGGCGCGACTTCCTCGACGGCTCGCTCGCGCTTCACCTATCGGGCTGTGCCAAGGGTTGCGCGAGGCCGATGGCCTCTCCGCTGACACTCGTCGGTGCGCCATCAGGATATGCGCTTGTCGTAAATGGCACGGCTTCCGTCGCGCCGAGCGCCTACACGGATGAAAACGGAATAGGATCCGCGCTTGCGCGTCTCAATGCGCTGGTGCGGGAGAACAAAGACGCTGGCGAATCGGCACGCTCCTGTCTTACACGGCTCGGGACCGGGCCGATCGCCGCAGCGTTTGAACAGGGATAGAAATGCCTGACTACGATTATATTCGCGATGGCAACGCCATCTATGAGCGTTCCTTTGCGATCATCCGTTCCGAAGCCGATCTTTCCGGCTTCTCGGAGGAGGAGGCGGATCTTGCCGTACGCATGGTTCATGCCTGCGGCTCCGTCGAGGCAGCGCGCCAGTTCGTCTTTTCGCCGGACTTCGTTTCCGCCGCGCGCACGGCGCTGAAGAACGGCGCGCCCATATTCTGCGATGCCGAGATGGTGGCGCATGGAGTGACACGGGCGCGACTGCCGGTGGGCAACGAGGTGATCTGCACGCTTCGCGATCCGCGTACGGCCGAGATTGCGGCCGAGATCGGCAATACGCGTTCGGCCGCGGCGCTGGAGCTCTGGGGCGAGCGTTTGGCGGGTTCGGTGGTCGCCATCGGCAACGCGCCGACAGCGCTTTTCTACCTGCTCGAAATGCTGCGAGATGGCGCACCGAAGCCGGCGGCGATCCTCGGCATGCCGGTCGGTTTCGTCGGCGCGGCGGAATCGAAAGATGCGCTGGCGGAGAATTCATATGGTGTCCCATTCGCGATCGTGCGCGGCCGGCTCGGCGGCAGCGCGATCACCGCGGCCGCGCTGAACTCGCTCGCGAGGCCGGGCCTGTGAGCGGGGCGGGCAAACCCATCGGTGTCGGCAGGCTTGTAGGTGTAGGCACCGGGCCGGGCGATCCCGAGCTGCTGACGGTGAAGGCGGTGCGCGCGCTCGGCGAGGCGGACGTCGTCGCCTATTTCGCCAAGGCAGGGCGCAGCGGCAACGGCCGTGCGGTCGTCGAGGGCGTCATCAGGCCAGGGACGCAGGAGCTACCGCTCTACTACCCGGTGACGACCGAGATCGACAAGGGCGATGAGGCCTACAAGCGCCAGATCACCGATTTCTATAACGCCTCGGCAGAGGCGGTCGCTGAACATCTTCAGGCGGGGCGTACGGTGGCGATCCTCAGTGAGGGGGACCCGCTCTTCTACGGATCTTACATGCACCTGCATGTGCGGCTCGCCGGCCGTTTCCCCGTCGAGGTCATTCCGGGCATTACCGCCATGTCCGGCTGCTGGTCGCTCGCCGGGCTGCCGCTGGTGCAGGGTGATGATGTGCTCTCGGTTCTTCCCGGTACGATGGGCGAGGGCGAGCTCCAGCGCCGCCTTGCCGACACCGAGGCTGCCGTCATCATGAAGGTCGGCCGCAACCTGCCGAAGATTCGCCGAGCGCTCGCCGCGGCAGGCAGGCTCGGTGCCGCCGTCTATGTCGAACGCGGCACGATGAAGAATGCGGCGATGATCCCGCTCTGTGAGAAGCCGGACGACGCGGCGCCCTATTTCTCGCTGGTGCTCGTCCCCGGTTGGAAGGACAGGCCCCACTCAAATGGCAGTGTCCGGGAGGCGAGGGCATGAGCGGCAAGCTCTTCATCGTCGGCACCGGCCCGGGCAACCCGACGCAGATGACGCCTGAAACCCGGGAGGCGATTGCAGCGGCGACCGAGTTCTTTGGCTACGGACCCTATCTCGATCGCCTGGATCTTCGTCCCGACCAGATTCGCATCGCCTCGGATAACCGCGAAGAGCTCGATCGGGCCCAGGCCGCACTTGCGCGCGCGGCTGCCGGAGCCGATGTCTGCGTGGTTTCCGGCGGAGATCCCGGCATTTTCGCCATGGCGGCGGCCGTCTGCGAGGCGATTGACAAGGGGCCGGAAGAATGGCGGCAGGTCGATCTGCGGGTCACTCCGGGCGTAACGGCGATGCTGGCCGTGGCAGCCCGCATCGGTGCCCCACTCGGCCACGATTTCTGCGCCATGTCCCTGTCGGACAATTTGAAACCGTGGGACGTCATTACCAAGCGCCTGAGGCTTGCCGCCGAGGCGGGGCTGGTGATCGCCCTTTACAATCCCATCAGCAAGGCTCGCCCCTGGCAATTGGGCGAGGCGTTCTCGGTGTTGCGTGAGGTTCTGCCGGGCTCGGTTCCGGTCATCTTCGGACGGGCTGCCGGCCGGCCGGACGAGCGCATCACTGTCATGCCACTCGGCGATGCCGATCCGGATCGCGCCGACATGGCGACCTGCGTCATCATCGGCTCGCCGGAAACGCGTGTCGTCGCACGCGACGGCAGGCCGGATCTGGTCTATACGCCGCGATCCTTCACCGGGGACAGCCATTGATGGATGCGTTCGAGCGCCTCATCGCAATTGCTGACCGTCGGCACATCGATGGGTTTGCGGCGCTCGACCATAACGACCTCGAGGCCGAGCTTGCGAGCGGCTGCGATCTTCCCGTAGGTCGCCGTTCCGCCGCTGTTCTTGGCGACGATCACGTCGATGCGGCGCTCTGTGAGCAGATTCACCTCGTCGGGCTCGGCAAAAGGGCCGGAGGAAAGGATAGCAGTGACGTCGGGGAGGGCGAGTGGTGGCGTCACCGGATCGACGCTGCGCACGACATAGCTGTGCTGCGGCGCCCGCTCAAAATGGAAGGTCTCCTGCCGGCCGATCGCCAGGAAGACGCGGCGCGGTTCCTCGCCGAGGGCCTTCACGGCCTCCGCCACATTTGCCACACACGTCCAGCGATCGCCCGCCCCGGGCTCCCAGGCCGGCCGTCGCAGAGCAAGGAGCGGCGTTCCGCAACTCGCCGCTGCCGCGGCAGCGTTGTGGGAAATGCGGGCGGCGTAGGGATGCGTCGCATCGACGAGCAGCGAGACACCCTTTTCCCTCAGGAAGGCGGCAAGCCCCTCCGCGCCGCCAAAACCGCCGACGCGCGCGGGCAGGGGTTGTGGTTTAGGATCGGCCGTGCGCCCGGCAAGCGAGATCGCCGCATCGTACCACCGATCGACCGCGAGACGTTCCCCGAGCTGCCGCGCTTCGGTGGTTCCGCCCAAAATCAGGACGCGAGGTCTGCCCGTGGCTGACTTGTCGAACAAAAGCTCGGCCATGGTCGCTCCCTGGCTGACTATCATCGGTATCGGCGAGGACGGTGTAGCCGGTCTCGGCGACGAGGCCAAGCGGATCATAACGACAGCACCTGTCGTTTTCGGCGGCTCCCGCCATCTCGAACTTGCGGCACCGCTGATCAAGGGCGAGCGCCAGATCTGGCAGAGCCCCTTCGAAAAATCGGTCGAGGCGATTGCGGTGCGACGCGGCAGCCCCGTCGTCGTGCTTGCGTCCGGCGATCCGTTCCTGTTCGGCGTCGGCGCCACATTGGCGCGCCGCATCGATGCGAGCGAGATGCGCACGATTTCCGCGCCCTCCGCCTTCAGCCTGGCCGCGTCGCGGCTCGGCTGGGCGTTGCAGGAGGCCGCGACCGTCTCCCTGCACGGCCGCCCGCTCGATCTCATTCGGCCATACCTGCAGCCGGGGGCGAGTGTGCTGGCGCTGACGTCCGACGAGAACGGGCCAAGGGCGCTCGCCGGCCTCCTCAGCGAAAGCGGATTTGGTCAGTCGCGGCTTACGGTTCTCGAAGCGCTCGGCGGACCACGCGAGCGCGTTTCGCGGCAGATCGCCGCCGATTTTTCTCTCGACGGCATCCATTCATTGAACGTCTGCGCCATCGAAGTGGTCGCCGACAGCGATGCACGCGTGCTGCCGCTCGCCTCGGGTCTCCAGGATGAGCTTTTCGAGCATGACGGCCAGATAACCAAGCGCGAGGTGCGGGCGCTGACGCTTTCGGCGCTGGCGCCGCGCAAGGGCGAGCTTCTCTGGGACATCGGTGCGGGATCCGGCTCGATCGCCATCGAATGGTTGCTGCGAGACCCGGTGATGCGGGCGGTCGCCGTCGAGGCCTCGCCCGAGCGGGCCGCACGCATCATCCGCAATGCCGTCCGTTTCGGGGTACCCGGCCTGACGGTCGTCGAGGGTGAGGCACCGGACGTGTTACACGGGCTTCCGCAGCCGGATGCGGTCTTCATCGGCGGCGGCGGCAGCGAGGCGGGAGTGATGGATGCGGCTATCGCCGCCCTTC
>JAPSJG010000245.1 GCA_031178305.1 Sinorhizobium sp. | reverse complement strand
CCACCCCGAACCAGGATCCGATAAGCTTCGGCGACCAGCGAGGCGATCCATCGCATGTTGAACTCCCGCTCGCGCGGCCCCTCCGAGCCCGCCAGGCAGTCGTCGACATAAAGCCGGATCGATTCCTCCCAATGCCGGTAGTTCGACATGTTGATGGCGAATTCGCTGGTGCGGTCCGGGATGCTGATCGATTTGTAAGCCTCGACGAAACACCCAAGCCGGCTGGAGAAGACGAAGATCTCCGTGCCCCTGCCCAGCGAGAGCACGAGCGCGGTTTGCGGCCCATAAAGGAAGAATCCCGCCGCCAGTTGCCGGTTTCCGGGTTGTAGGAAGGACTGGGAGGGGTCCATGTCCGGCCCCTTGGCGGCGGGAAGCACGGAGAAGATCGTGCCGATGGTGACGTTGTTGTCGATGTTCGACGAGCCGTCGAGCGGATCGATGGCAACCGCAAGGCGCGCATTCGTGTCGAGCAGGACAGGATTTTCCAGTTCTTCCGAGGCGTAGCATGCGACCGGTGCGCCCTGGACGCACGACAGGAACAGGTCGTCACAAAGTACGTCCAAATCCTTCTGCAGATCGCCGTCTGCGTTGCTGCCGCCGCTGGTGCCGTTGAACGCCGTGCCAAGCGCTCCCTGGTTGACGAGTTTGCGGACCTCGAGCGCCGCCATTACCAGCCTTTGGACTACGGTGGCCACTTCCTCTGCGAGATCGTCACCGCGGGCCGTGAATGAAGCGAGATAAGCCTCGAGAGTTGCGCCTGACATTGATGTCTCCTCCCACACGATGTCGGGGCAAGGATGGCGCAAACAGCGGGTTTGTAAAATTTATTCAATTGACTTGCTGCATTAGAAATATTTATATTGCAAACCATGCGCAATGTGACTCTTCGCCAACTTCGCACTGTCGAGGCCGTTTGCCGGCTGGGGAAGATCAATCTTGCCGCGGACGCTTTGGGTCTGACCGGACCGGCGCTGACCCTGCAGATCCAGCAATTGGAGCGCGACGCCGGTGTCCCGCTGTTTGACAGAACGCGGAGCGGCATGGTTCCGACGGGTTATGGTCTAGCCTTCCTCGAAGCGGCACGGGCGGTCGAGGACAGTTTGACTGCCCTTGAAGATTCGATCAGCGCCATCAAGGGGCTGCGGACCGGCCGCTTGCGCCTAGGCGTCGTGTCGACCGGGAAATATTTCGCGCCGCAACTGATCGCCGCCTTCCGCCAGCAGATGCCGGGTGTCGAGGTGAATCTCTTTATCGGCAACCGTGCCGAGATCATCGCCAAGCTCAGGGATCACGAGATCGATATGGCCCTGATGGGACGGCCGCCACGCGACTTCGAGGTGCGCGCACAGGTGTTTGGGGATCACCCGCTGGTCTTCATCGCCCCCGCCGGCCACCCGCTCGCAGGCGTCTTGGAGATCTCGCGGGAGCGGATTGCGCAGGAGCAGTTTCTGGTGCGCGAAAAGGGTTCAGGCACCCGAATATCGCTCGAGATATTCCTGAGCGATACGCCCCACAAGCTCGAGGAACTCGGCACGGAGATCGCCTCGAACGAAACGATCAAGCAGGCCGTCATCGCCGGTCTGGGGATTGCGTTCATTTCGGCCCACACCATCGAGCAGGAGGTGAAGCTCGGTCGGCTCGTCATTCTCGACGTCGTCGATACGCCGATTCGCCGGCAATGGTTCAGCGTATCGCGCTCCGACCGAGTTACCACGCCGGCGATGCAGGCTTTCGGGAGGTTCCTGCTGGCATCGGGCGCGCGCTATCTGCCGGTGGTCAGCAAGCCCTATCCCGCCAACGCCTTCGGGTAAGCCGCCTCGGTCGGCATTTATCCCCCGCGCGGGTACTGCCGGACCGCCGCGACCAATCCACGTTCGCTCCTCGCGCGCGGAAATGTGTTCGATCGACACCTAGGTCTTAATTGCGAGGCACCATATCGATTGATAACATTGCCATCGAAGGGGAGGTTCCATGGTATAGATGGGGCGAGGTTCGAAAGACCTCCCCACTCAGAGGCCCTTCCGGGTTGAGAGAAGGATTTGCGAAAAGCCCGGCCGCGGCGCCGCCGCCGGGCCTTGCCGGTGCGGCGGAAAGCCGTTCCGGCTCTGTCACCTGAGCAGCGCTCCTGGAGCAAAGCTTGTTTCGTGCCCGATCAGCCGCGAGGCGCCCGCAATTAGCGGATCGAGCACACCAGTCGGACAACGCGGATGGAGGAAGCATGTCCTGGCACAAACCGAAATTCATCGAAGTAAGCTGCGCGATGGAAATCACCCGCTACGTTCCCGCTGACGGGGATGAACCGATCCTCTTCTGACGCTCAGCGCCACGACGGTCGGCTCAGAACTCATTAGGTATACCGGTGAAGCGAAAGTCCGATCTTCGTGTCATCATTATGGGGGCCGCCGCTGGCGGCGGCCTCCCGCAGTGGAATTGCGGTTGCCTGAACTGCGCAATGGCCCGCGAGCAGGCGTCCTCGCTGCGGCCGCAAACCCAATCGTCAATCGCGGCGAGTGTTGATGGCGAGACTTGGGCCGTTTTCAACGCCTCTCCGGATATCCGCCAGCAAATCCAGGCCAATCGTCCACTGCAGCCGCGCCGCCTGCGCCACAGTCCGATCAGCAGCGTTGTGCTGACCAATGGCGACATTGATCATCTCGCCGGACTGCTTGTGCTGCGGGAAAAACAGCCGTTTACCCTGTTTTCGACCGGCGCAGTCGGCCGGATCATTGCCGAGAATTCAATCTTCGGCGTTCTCGATGCGGAACTGGTTGCAAGAAGAACAGTCGCGATCGAGGAACCTTTCTCTCCGCTTCCGGGCCTTGAGGCGCGGCTCTTCGCAGTCCCCGGCAAGGTTCCGCTCTTCCTCGAAAACGGCGAACCGGATCTCAATGTGGAGGGCGAAAACACAGTGGGAGTAGAGCTGCGAGCCGGCTCCAGGCGCGTTTACTATATTCCAGGCTGCGGCATGCTGAACGACGCCCTCGCCGCGCGCTTGCGCGATGCCGATGCGCTGTTCTTCGACGGCACGCTCTTCAGAGACGACGAGATGATCGTGACCGGTACCGGTCACAAGACCGGCCGTCGCATGGGTCACATGCCGATTGCCGGGGAAGGTGGCAGCCTCGACGCGCTCGGCGACCTCGACATCCGCAGAAAGATCTATGTCCACATCAACAATACGAACCCGATCTGGCGGGCCGGAGCCGAGCGCGAGCGCGTCGAAGGCCGCGGTTTCGAAGTCGGTTTCGATGGCATGGAGGTCAGGCTTTGACGACGGCAGTCGACAAGACGACAACGGACAGAGAGGCCTTCCACGCGCGCCTTCTGGAGATCGGCAATCAGCGCTATCACGACAAACATCCCTTCCACGTGATGCTGCATGGCGGCCGCTGCACGACGACGCAAATCCGCGCCTGGGTTATCAATCGCTATTATTACCAAAGCCGGATCCCGATGAAGGACGCCGCCTTTCTGTCCCGTTGCGATGATCCGCAAATTCGCCGCGCCTGGCGCTCGCGTATCGAGGACCATGACGGCGGCATCGACGAGGGCGGCGGCATCCGACGCTGGTTGCGCCTCGCCGAGGCCGTCGGCCTCGATCCCCGCTACGTCGCTTCGACAAAAGGCGTCCTGCCTGCGACCCGTTTTGCCGTCGACGCCTATGTGGCGTTCGTGCGCGAGAGGCCGCTCATCGAGGCCGTGGCCTCCTCGCTGACAGAGCTTTTTGCGCCGAAGATCCATTCGGAACGCATCGCCGGGCTCCTGGAACACTATGCCTTCGCCGACGACGCGGCCCTCGCCTATTTCCGCCAAAGACTGAATGAGGCGCCGCGCGACGTCGAGTTCGGCCTCGCATATGTCCTCGATTACTCCGACACGAAAGAAAAACAGGATGCCGCCGCCGCGGCGCTCACCTTCAAGACGGATGTTCTGTGGGCTCAGCTCGATGCCCTTTACTCAGCCTATGTAACCCCCGGCCGCATCCCGCCCGGAGGTTGGGACGGGCGCGAAGGTGTCGTCCGGGAGGGTTTCTCGAAGGAGGCTGCGGAATGACCGCCGACGCACCAGTGATCTCCGGTTCTAGTGTCGTCAAGCTGGCGCGCGGAGTCAGACTCAGAGAGGATCCGGTTCGCGGCCAAATGGTCCTGTTGGCACCGGAGCGGGCAATGGCACTCGACGAGATCGCGGTTCGGATCGTGCAGGCGCTTGACGGCGAGCGGAGCCTCGATCGGATCGCCGCCGGCTTTGCCGCCGAGTTCGACGCGCCTGTCGCGGAGATCGCGAGCGACGTCAAGGCTTTCGTCCAGGAGCTCGCGATCCGCCGCATGCTGGAGATCGTCGAATGAGCGATACGTTGACTGTTCAGACGCATGCCGCCCGCGACTCATTGCGGATACCGCCGCCGATGGCGATGTTGGCGGAATTGACGCATCGATGTCCGCTGGCTTGCCCGTATTGCTCTAATCCAATCGAGTTGACGCGGGGAAACGAGGAGCTTTCTACCGAGGAATGGATAGGCGTCTTTAGGCAGGCCGCCGCTCTTGGCGTGCTGCATCTGCATTTGTCGGGAGGGGAGCCAGCGGCGCGACGCGATCTGGTTGAACTGACGCAGGCAGCCGCTTCCCTTGGCCTCTACACCAACCTGATCACTTCGGGCGTGGGGTTGACGGAAGCCAGAATTGGCAGCCTGGCCGATGCCGGGCTCGAACATGTTCAGCTCTCCATTCAAGGCGTTTCTCCGGAAGGCGCAGACCGGATCAGCGGATACAAGGGCGGCTATGAACGGAAGATCGCCGTCGCCGGCTGGACGACCGATGCCGGGATCCCGCTGACCTTGAATGCCGTCTGTCACAGGCAGAACATGTCCGAGATCGACGCCATGATCGATCTGGCAATTCGATTGAAGGCGCGCCGCATCGAAGTGGCCACGGTGCAGTTTCATGGCTGGGCGGAGCGCAACAAGGCGGCGTTGATGCCGACACGCGAGCAGGTCGAGCGTGCGAGCGAAACCGTCACGAAGGCGCGCGAAAAATACAAGGGCGTGCTGGTGATCGATTACGTGCCGGCCGACTATTACTCCAGCTATCCGAAGGCCTGCATGGGCGGCTGGGGCCGCGTGGGCCTCAACGTCACGCCTTCGGGACGGGTGCTGCCGTGCCACGCCGCCGAGACAATCCCCAGCCTCTCCTTCGAGACCGTGCGCGATTGTTCGCTCGCCGAGATCTGGTACGAAAGTGATGCTTTCAACGCCTATCGGGGCGAGGACTGGATGCCGGAACCGTGCCGGAGCTGTGAGCGCAAGAAGGTGGATTTCGGCGGCTGTCGTTGCCAGGCGATGGCGCTTGCCGGTAACGCCCGCGCAACGGACCCGGTCTGCATCCGATCGCCACTTCGCGAACATCTGACGCGGGAAACGGAACGGCTTTCCGCGACGGCATCGACCGACCTGGTCTACCGCGGTCGGTAGGGCTGGTCCGGCCCCTGCGGTGCGGATCGACTCCTCCGGAATTTTGCGCGAGATCGTAAACGCGTGGTCACCTTGGCGCGGCGGCGTACAACGTGTATATATATATTGCAACTGTGAGTAGCTATTGTCGAGCAGGCGACACCATGGATGCAGTGCGTGGAATCCAGCGCCGTGATCGCGTGAAGGTGGATCTGGCACTGCAGGGCGGCGGGGCTCACGGCGCGTTCACCTGGGGCGTGCTCGACCGGCTGCTGGAGGAGCCATGGCTACAGATCGAGGGCATTTCCGGCACCTCGGCCGGCGCCATGAATGCAGCGGTGCTTGCCCATGGCCATGCCCGTGGCGGCGCGCTAGAAGCGCGGGCGGCACTCGAGGGCTTCTGGAAACAGGTGTCGGAAGCGGCCCGCTTCAGTCCCTTCCGGCGTAGCCCGCTCGATATCCTGCTCGGTCGCTGGACGCTCGACAATTCGCCGTTGTTCGTCGCCATGGACTTGGCGGCCCGTTTGATTTCACCCTACGACCTAAGCCCCGGCGGCACCAATCCGCTTCGCGCCATTCTTGCTGAGACGATCGACTTTGCACAATTGGTGGAGAGCCCGATCAGGCTCTTCATCACAGCAACGAACGTGCGCACCGGCCGCGGCCGGGTCTTTCGCAACGGCGAACTGACGCCTGATGTGCTGCTCGCTTCCGCCTGCCTGCCGACATTGTTCCAGGC
>JAPSJG010000244.1 GCA_031178305.1 Sinorhizobium sp. | reverse complement strand
CTCATCGCTTCGATCATGGTGCCCTGCGTCGAGGACGCCTGGAAGGCCATCCTGCCGCTCGTCGAAGAGACAGGCGCCGACGGCATCGAGCTCAACTTCGGCTGTCCGCACGGCATGTCCGAACGCGGCATGGGTTCCGCGGTCGGGCAGGTGCCGGAATATATCGAGATGGTCGTTCGCTGGTGCAAGCAATATACGCGCATGCCGGTGATCACCAAGCTGACGCCGAACGTCACCGACATCCGCAAGCCGGCCCGCGCCGCCAAGGCCGGCGGCACCGACGCGGTGTCGCTGATCAACACCATCAACTCGATCACCTCGGTCAATCTCGATACCTTCTCGCCGGAACCGTCGATTGACGGCCGCGGCAGCCATGGCGGCTATTGCGGGCCGGCGGTCAAGCCGATCGCCCTCAACATGGTTGCCGAGATAGCCCGTGATCCGGAGACCTATGGCCTGCCGATCTCCGGCATCGGCGGCATCACCACCTGGCGGGATGCCGCCGAATTCATCGCACTCGGCGCCGGCAACGTCCAGGTCTGCACGGCAGCGATGACCTACGGCTTCAAGATCGTCCAGGAAATGATCACGGGCCTGTCCGACTGGATGGACGCCAAGGGTCACCGGACGCTCGACGACATCCGCGGCCGGGCCGTGCCTAACGTCACCGACTGGCAGTATCTCAACCTCAATTACGTCACCAAGGCGCAGATCGACCAGGACGCCTGCATCAAATGCGGCCGCTGTCACATCGCCTGCGAGGACACCTCGCACCAGGCGATCACGCAGTTCGTCAATGGCGTGCGCCATTTCGAGGTGATCGAGGAGGAATGCGTCGGCTGCAATCTCTGCGTAAATGTCTGTCCGGTCGAGAACTGCATCACCATGGTGCCGCTCGCCGCCGGCACGCTCGACAAGCGCACCGGCAAACCGGTCGACCCCAGCTACGCCAATTGGACGACCCACCCGAACAATCCGATGGCCCGCGAGGCGGCGGAGTAAGGCTGGAGCAATAGGGAGGGCCGCCGGTAACCGCCGGCGGCCCTCTTGCGATTACATGCGGATCAGAACTCGATCACGATCTTGCCAAAGGGACCCCGATCCAGATGCACCAGGGCTTCCGGGACTTCGGCAAACCTGTAGCGCTTGTCGATGACCGGCTTCAGACCGATGCGATCGACCGCGCTGACCAGATCCTCGAGCGCCCGGCGATGCCCGACGCTGATGCCTTGCAGCACAGGCGATTTAAGAAGCAGCGGAGCAACCGGGCCGGAAACCTCGAAGCCTTCGAGCACGCCGATCACCGAGATGCGACCATCCGGCGCCACCGCCTTCAGCGACTGGCCGAGCCCGGCACCTCCGGCTATCTCCAGAATGTGATCTGCACCATGATCGCTGGTGAGCGCGAGAACCCGCTCGACCCAGTCCTCGCGCAGACGATCGATGCCGTGGTCGGCTCCGAGCGCCAGCGCCCGCTCAAGCTTTTCAGGACTGCCAGACGTCACAATGACCTCGGCGCCCGCGGCTTTGGCAATCTGCAGCCCGAAGAGCGCCACACCGCCCGTTCCCTGGACCACGACGCGGTCGCCCGGTCTTAAATGCCCCTTCTCGATCAGCGCGAACCAGGCCGTGAGGCCGGCGCATGGCAGCGTGCTTGCCTCGGCAGCATCAAGGCTCATTGGCGCGGCGACGAACCAGTCCTCCGGGAAGGCGACATATTCCGACATCACGCCCGGATGCACGCCGCCAAGCGTTGCATAAGCGGGCGTCCGGCCGTTGCCCGGCCGCAAACCGTCGAACCATCCCGGCGCGAAGGTCGAGATCACGCGGTCGCCGGGCCTGAAGCGCGTCACCGCTTCCCCAGCAGCTTCTACGATGCCGCTCAAATCCGACGCCGGAACGAAGGGGAATGTGAGATCCAGCCCCATGCCGCTTTCGAGAACCAGTTTGTCGCGGTAATTGAGCGAAACCGCCGTCGTGCGCACGAGCACGTCATGTGCGCCGATGTCGGGCAGAGGCCGTTCGGTGAGTTTCAGGTTCCGTGGGCCGACCGCGTCCATGGTCCATTGCTGCATCCATTTCGACATGTTCACTCCTTTCGTCGATTGCGATTGCATGAACATACTGTTGAACAAGCATCGTCAGTTGCGATAAGAGTTCCCATCATTGTCACTTCTCTGGATACAATCCGATGGAACACCTGAACGGCATTTCGGTTTTCGTCGAGGCGGCGGAGACCGGCGGCTTCTCCGCGGCGGCGGCACGGCTGAACCTTTCTCGCTCGGCGGTCGGCAAGACGGTTGCCCGACTCGAGCAGCGGCTTGGTGTGCGCCTGTTCCATCGCACGACGCGCGCACAGAGCCTCACGGAAGAGGGCCAGCTCTTTTACGAGAGCTGCCAGAGGGCGCTCGGCGAGATCAGGGCGGCCGAAGCGCTCCTCGAGTCCGGACGCCAGGAAATCCGTGGCCGATTGCGCGTTTCCATGCCGGTCCTCTTTGGACGCCAATGCGTTGCGCCACTCTTTCGCGACCTCCTGCGCAGTCACCCGCAGCTTGAACTCGATCTCTCCTTCAACGATCGCGTCACCGATCTCCTCGACGAGGGCGTCGATCTTGCTATCCGCATTGGTTCTTTGGGTAACGATGCCGGTCTGATGACACGCGTCGTCGCGGAGCAACGCATGACGGTCTGCGCCTCTCCGGCCTATCTTTCGGCGCGTGGGATCCCTGAGGGCGTGGCGGATCTCGCCGACCATGACGCGATCGTCTACTACCGCGGCGGCCAGCAGCGGCCATGGTCCTTCCCGTCCGAAGGTCGACTTGCGGAGACCGTATTGCCCAAGACCCGGCTGCGGCTCGACGATCTGGCGGCGATCGCCGACGCGGCCGTCGAGGGAATCGGGCTTGCGTGGCTGCCATGCTGGCTAGTACGCGATCGTGTGCAGCGCGGCGATCTGGTGCGTGTGCTGACCGATCGACCCGGCCTCATCTTCAAGATTCATGCCGTTTGGCCAGGAGCCCGGCGCCCGCTGCCGAAGCTGCGCGTCGCCATCGATCAACTCGCCACGTCACTGCCGCGGGTCATGGAATAGCCAGCACGCTTCGGCGCGTCGAAAAGGCGGCACCGCCGTCACAGCGATCAGGAGCCGATCACAAAAACGAAACAGTTTGTGTAGGAAACGTAAGTTGTCGGAAACGGCAATCTGGTGAATAAGGAGCGGCATCAGACGCCGCCACAGGCTCCGCATATCCGGGCAGACTGCTTGACGATCCTTTCCGCCGACATCCGTAAGAAAGCGCACCTGATCTCCGGCGCCGTGCTCGGCTCCTTCGTCCTGTGCCATTTCTTCAATCATTCGCTCGGCCTCATCTCCGTCGGCGCGATGGAAGCGGGGCGGCGCATGCTGGGCCTGCTCTGGCAGAGCGCGCCCGGAACCCTCCTCCTCTACGGCGCCCTTCTCCTGCACTTCCTGATGGCGCTCGACAGCCTCTATCGCCGCCAGACGCTGCGGATGCCTGTCGGCGAGGCTCTGAAGATCGTGTTCGGCCTGAGCCTCCCCTTTCTCCTTATACCCCACGTCGTCGCCAGCCGCGTGGAGCCGATCCTCACCGGAATCAACGCCGATTATCCAATGATCCTGCGCGGACTCTGGTCGCATGCCTACAACGCCTCGCGGCAGAGCATTGCCCTGCTTCTGGTGTGGGGCCATGCCTGCCTCGGCGCCTGGTTCTGGATGCGGGGCCGAAGCTGGTTTCCGCGTTACGAGATCCTGCTCTACACGATCGCCCTTCTCGTTCCGATCTTCGCACTGTTCGGCTTCGTCAGCGGCGCCCGCTCGCTTCCGCCCGTCTATGCGGAACATGGCGCCTATGGCGACAGGGCAATCGTCAGCCGCGCGCAGAACGGCCAGACTGCAGCGAATATCCGACTGGCCCTCTATGCCGGCTTCACCGGCCTTATCGGCGGAACACTGGTCCTGCGCGCGCTGCCGTCGCGTGGCCGTATCCGCGTACGCTATCCCGACGGGCGCGTCGCGGCAGTCAGCCTCGGCTTCAGCGTGCTCGAGGCAAGCCGCGCCGCCGGAATTCCCCACGTCTCCATCTGCGGCGGCCGCGGCCGCTGCTCGACCTGCCGCGTACGCATTATCCTGGGCCTCGAGGGTCAGCCGGGGCCGGACAAGGCGGAGCTTGCGACGCTGACCCGTATCGGCGCCCCGGACAATGTGCGTCTCGCCTGCCAGTTCCGCCCCATCCATAATGTCACCGTGGTGCCGATCCTCGACAGCGACAGTCTCGGCACGAAGACGCAGCTTGCCCGCCAGAACGGCGGCGGGCGCGAGCGACGCGTCGCCGTGCTCTTCTGCGACCTGCGCGATTTCACCCGCATCACCGAGCACCGACTGCCCTATGATACGGTCTTCCTGCTCAATCGCTATTTCGAGATGGTCGGTGGGGCGGTGGAAGGCTCCGGCGGCGTCATCGACAAGTTCATTGGCGACGGGGCGCTGGCGATCTTCGGGCTGAAATCCTCGTTTCAGGAAGCATGCCTGCAATCGCTGACCGCAGCCGCGCGGCTATCGGCGGGGATCCGCGCGCTCAATCAGACCTTCGCGGCCGAACTCGAACAACCGCTGAGGCTCGCGATAGGACTGCATGCCGGCCCCGCCATCATCGGCGAGATGGGCTACGGCCGGGCGACCTCGCTGACGGCGGTGGGCGACACGATCAACACGGCGAGCCGGCTGGAGGGCCTGGCGAAGGAACACGAATGCGAGCTTGCCGTCTCCGTCGAACTCGCCGATCGAGCCGGCGTCAGCCTCGAGGGCAATCGGAGGCTCGACATCAGCCTGCGCGGCCGCCAGGCGACGCTCGAAACCTGGATCGTCGAGGATGCAGCGGAGATTTCGAAGGCTCTGCCGGCAGAGGATTGAGCGACCGTCCTTTGCCCCTCACCCTAGCCCTCTCCCCGTAAGCACCCGCAAGCGAAGCTAGGTGACTGGGAGTGTGCCGCGAGTCCCTTCTCCCAGTCAAAACGAAGGTCGCGGCGTTGGGATGATTGGGCAATCGCGACGGAAGCTCAGTCTTACCTACTCCCGCACCTGCAACCCATCGACGAACAGCCGCTCAAGAAACCTCGCAGCATCCTCGAAGCGCCCCTCGCCCGCGTGCTCCTGGCCGAGTACGGCGCGCACCTGCACGTCGAAGTCGGCATAATGCTGGGTCGTCGACCAGATCGCGAAGATCAGATGATAGGGGTCGCACTTGGCGATCTTGCCGGCCTTTGCCCAGGCGCGGATCACCTCGGCCTTCTCGTCGACCAATTGCTTCAGCGGACCTTTCAGTTCGTCCTCGATATGTGGCGCGCCCTGGAGGATCTCATTGGCGAAGAGGCGGCTCTCGCGCGGGAAATCCCGCGCCAATTCGAGCTTGCGCCGGATATAGCTGCGGATCTCGGCGACCGGGTTGCCCTCGGCGTCGAGCTCGCGCAGCGGATCGAGCCAGGTGTCGAGCACGCGGTCGATCAGCGCGCGGTGCATCGCCTCCTTGGTTCGGAAATAATAGAGCAGGTTCGGCTTCGACATGCCTGCCACTTCGGCGATCTGGTCGATGGTCGAGCCACGAAAACCATGGGCCGAGAAGACCTCGAGGGCGGCTTCCAGGATGCGCTCTTCTTTTTGCTCCTGGATGCGTGTACGTCTCTGGGTCTTGGCCGCTCTTGGAAGTACCATCTCTCCCCTTTCGATGCCCGCACCCGATGGACCGGAGTGGATCTGCCCAAATTTCGGCCGCGCCATGTTTTTGGGCAGCACCTTTGATTTTTTCTTTTTCCCGCTTGAGTGCCGCTGCGGAAGTTGTAATGTTTACCAACCGGTCAAATTATCAGCCAGATCGCCACCAAAGGCAACGGTTGTTCGAAGGGCACAGAACAAAGCTCCGATTTGGCCAACGGGAACATGAGGGCTATCCCCGGGGAGGGCCCAGCCAAAAAAGAGGAGAACGCCATGGCAGCACCTGGCGAGAATAGGCGCGTCAATGCCGACCGCCTGTGGGATTCGTTGATGGAAATGGCGAAGATCGGCCCCGGCGTTGCCGGCGGCAACAACCGCCAGACCTTGACGGATGCGGACGGCGAAGGCCGCCGGCTTTTCCAGTCCTGGTGCGAGAAGGCGGGGCTCACCATGGGTGTCGACAAGA